>CAYNDI010000213.1:0-4123 GCA_964395955.1 uncultured Dehalococcoidaceae bacterium | reverse complement strand
TACATGGGAGGAGACTATGACCCCAAAATACTCACCAACGAACTAGGTAAAAGGTTCGAGGGGGAAAACATCGGGGACAAACCGTACCCCTGCTGCGGGCTTACCCACGCCTGTATCGACGCCACGCTGGCTTTACTGACCAAACATGAGATATCAGTCGAACAAATAAAAGACATCAACGTGTACGGCGGACAGTCCGTATACGGGCTGTCGCAGCCGCCGGAAATCAAGAAAGCTCCGCGGACGATTATCGACGCGCAGTTCAGCGTTCCCTACGTAGTAGCGACGGCGCTGGTCCAGGGAAAAGTAACGGTGGACGATTTTACCATAGAAGCTATCAAAAGGCCGGAGATTCTCCAGATAGCCCGGGGAATAAATACCAGGCTGGTACCTGAGATGAGCCGGCACGGCGTAGGGCCAGGCGGGGTAACGTTAACGATGCAGGACGGCACACAGTACACCGAGGAAATAGAACACTGCCTGGGCAGCGTGGAGAGGCCGATGACATTCGAGGATATAATAATGAAATTCAGGGACTGTGCTCCCAGCTCCATAAAGCCGCTGCCCGACGATGAAGTGGAAGAAGTTATCGAGAAGGTCAGTCGGCTGGAGAAACTGGACGACGCCACGGAAATCATCAGGCGGCTGGGATAGATTATAAACGATAAAAAAATAACGAAATCAGATATATGAATAAGGAGGCGAAAGTTGTTACTTAAAGACAGGGTTGCCCTTGTTACCGGAGGTGCTAAAGGAATCGGGAAAGCCATTTGCCTCAAGTTTGCCGAGGAAGGTTGCGATGTTGTCGTTAACGCCCTGCACATCGAAGGTGCCCTGAAAGTTGCAGACGAGGTCAAGGGCTTAGGACGTAAGTCCCTGGCAATTGGTGCCGATGTTGCCAGCAGCGCCGCAGTTAACGATATGGTGGACCAGACTATTAAGCAGTTCGGTAAAATCGATATCCTGGTCAACAATGCCGGCGGGATTTCCGAGGCTACAGGTGGGGGTATTGAAAATACCACCGAAGAAGACTGGGACCGTATTGTCGGTATCAACCTGAAAGGTCAATTTTTATGCTGCCGGGCAGTCGTACCGTATATGAAAAAAAATAACTACGGTAAAATCATCAACGTTTCCTCAATGGGCGCCATCCATCCACCCGCTCCCATCGTTCATTACCATTCAGCCAAAGGAGGGGTCATTTCGTTAACAAGTAACCTGGCTTTTGAATTGGCCCTCTCGAATATTACGGTGAATGCTATTTTACCGGGTCCGATACTCTCGGAGTTTTTTAACAAGATGCTGGATGAAGTTTCAGAAGAAGAGGGCAAAGCCTTTTTGCACAGTCTGGATATGAAAGTACCGATGCACAGAATGGGCATGCCGATGGAAATAGCCGGAGTGGCCCTGTTTCTGGCGTCCGACCTTTCATCCTATGTTACCGGTGAAGCCATAAACGCCGGAGGCGGGTTGCCTCTAGCGCCCACAGCCGAACAACGTTAATTATTCTAAAAGGAACACCCCCAGGCTTTCCGGAAAATCGCTGCCCGGGGGTGTCTTTATTGACCTATATTCTAATCGGTCTTTATACAGAATTAGACGAGAGCGCCTCCCAGAGGTGATACGCCGTTCGGGTCGAGGTCTTTGGTAATCTTCTCCCACCATGCATAGTAGTTGCACAGGGCGGGGGAAATTTCATCCTGCGGCCCCATCGTCGAGGCGAAGTAGCGTTCCTTGAAAGCCCGTTCGCTCTGCTCTTTCTGCCATCCCTGTACAGCTTTAGCCGCGGTTTGATTGGCAGGACTGAATTTACAGAATATTTCCGTTTTACCCAGGTGCCCCTGCTCAACGCCCCATCCGAAGAACGCTCCGCCATCGTCCACGATATAACCCTTTTCTATCAAGGGCTTCTTGGCTTCACCGGCGCCGATTGCCCACTTAATGGTAAGGTCTCTCTGGCCCATGATGGGAATCGAATTAAAGGCTCCACCGGGACGGAATGTCTCCCTGATAGAACCGGATATTCTTGTGCACTGGCACATTATGATTCCTTCGAGTTCAGGGTCTTCCAGGGTCTCTAGAGACTTCCCGTCCGCTTCACTGACAATCTCCTTTAGCGCCTTTTTCTTGTATTCGAAGTCAGCCGCGGTATCGCCGGCAATGATTACGAAGAAGCCGGGCCCCTGGACCTCGCTGTTGAGTCGGTTGAACATCGCCTCATCTTCTTCATTGCACGTGGTGATATTCGCGGCTACCATGGCCGCATTAAAACCCATCAACTCATAGCATATTTCGCCTTCGCCCAGCTTAAGTTCCGCCTGCCACATTTTCTCCACCGACGGGAAGCTGTAGTACCGCGCCATCATATTCGACGGTATCTCGCTGAGAACGTATTTCGGGGAATGTCCGGCTACTGGAAATTCGGACGGACCCGGCCAGTGATAAAGCTTTACCGCCGCCTTGGTGAACACACCAGGGGTGACACCCGGCGGTACGGCGCTGGTGAGTATACTCCTCAAAGAAGGACCCGGCCCGTCACCGCAGAACCACTCGTCTGTAGAACCCAATGAGCCCGACCTGACGATGTCCCCGGCGGGGGTTATCCATTCTATGGCCAGATGGTTTCTGTCATCACCGCTGGTGGTCTGGTCCATATGCCCGTGGCCTCTGAGCATAGCCGTGCAGTTTGCTCCGGCACCCTTGATACAGAAATTCAAGCCTCTTTTAAACAACTCGGCCTGAAGCTGCGCCGAGATGACGTACGGCTCAACCACGGCATACATGTTCTTCTCATTGATTTCAATGATATGGTTCATCCTTCTCAGGTCCAAGAGGATAACGTCCTTGGGGAACATCCCCGACCAGCCGGTACATATAGGCCTGAATACAATCTTATGCTTATTACACAGCTTGACGACCGCCTGGACTTCCGCTGTGTCACCCGGAAGTATTACGGCGGCGAACTCGGTATTGTAGTACGACGGCATTATAGCCGGGTCGCTACAGATATTTTCCTCGCCTACCACAGCTTCGAATTCTTTATATACTTCTTTACTTAATGGCATGACTCATTACCCCCTTTCCTATATTGCCTTTTCCACGATTTCAACGATATCATATACTTTCATACTGCTGCCGCTTGCCTTGATGGCTTCGTTCAAGGTCTTTTCACACCAGGGACAGGCGGTAACAATCGCTTCAGCGCCGGTAGACACGGCTTCATCGATTCTCTCCTGAGCGGTCCACACGGCGAAATCGGGATTCGACTCATTGACACCGCCGCCGGCACCACAGCACCAGGAGTATTCCTTAATCCTGGTCATTTCGGTGAGTTTCATACCGGGGACGGCCTTAATAACATCCCTCGGCGGTTCGTAAACGCCGTTGGTGCCGCGCCGGTATGGCTTGGGCGGTTCGAAAACAAACCGGTCCCCCGGTATTTTCTTCCCTTTCCAGTGTATCCACGGCTCACCAAGCCTGCCGAGACGGCACGGGTCATGGTAGGTGACCGACATGGCGACTTTCCTATGCGGCTTCAGCTTGCCGTCTTTTATCAGTTTATCGATGTACTCCGAGACATGCAGTACCTCCAGGTCACCCTTCAGGTCGAACTTGTCGTAGAGCACCTTGAAAGCCTGGTAGCCGTCGGCGCAGCCCGTGACGATGGTCTTGACGCCGGCTTTCTTAATCATGGCCATGTTCTTCTTCGCCTGAGCGAGGAAGTCTTTCGTGTAGCCCATCTGGTAGGCGCGGCCGCCGCAGCAGGTCTCGTCGTTGCCGGCGATTCCGAAATTGACTCCGGCTTTCTGCAGAATCTTAACGGTGGTTTTAGCCAGTTTCTGCATGTCCTTGTCATAACTGGTGAGACAGCCGACATGATAAAGCACGTCCACCTTTTCTTTGGTGGCGTCCTTCACCTTAAGGCCGGCAGCCCAGCCGCCTCGCTTGCCCTTCACAGGTACCATGGAACCGGTTTTCTTAAGGTTGGCGATTGCCTTTTCGAGGGCGGGATTGGTCTTTTTATCTTCGACACACTTGATCCTGAATTCGCTGATAGGCTCGAGGACTTCCATGTCCATGGCATAATTGCAGGAGACGCCGCAGGCCCCGCACATCTGGCAGT
>CAYNDI010000212.1:0-4148 GCA_964395955.1 uncultured Dehalococcoidaceae bacterium | reverse complement strand
TGATATGGTGCAGATTATTTATCATGTCCGGGTCATCCTGCTTCGATTTGGTGTCCTGCTCGGCGAGTATCTCCGAGGCGCTTCTTTCACTGCCGGTAAAGAAAAGCAGGGTGTTGTTTTCCAGCTGATCCAGTATTTCCGGGGGTATCCTGAGAGGTTCCACCAGTACTTCGCCGTTCCTTTCGAAAGTCAGGCATACGAGACCGCCCAGGGCCGCCATGTACTGGTCCTGTTTTCCGATAGGTTCACCGAGTACTTCTATTTCAATGTGGCATGCCTCTTCGGCAAGCTGTCTCTGGGTTACGAATTCCCGTTTATGAGCATGGAGGGCATTGAGCAGGGCCACGGTGAAGCTGGAGGACGTGCCCAGGCCACAGCTGGCCGGTATATCGGCGGTGGAATGTAGCTCAATTCCTTTATCGATACCGGTAAAGTCCAGCGCCGCCCGGAAGATGCGGTGTTCTACTTCGGCAGCGCTTTTCTTAATCTCTACCTGCGAGTAGGTCAGGCGTATATTATCGTAGAACCTCTTGTTCAATAGTAAATTACAATATTTATTAATAGACCCGGCGATGAGGAATCCGCCATGTTTGGCATAATATGACTTAAGGTCGGTTCCCCCGCCACCCAGCGTTATCCTGGTCGGTGCCCTAGATAGAATCATCTTTACCCCTTATATATGCGCTGAATTCTTCAATTCCCTGCATCGAGCCTATTTCATAGAAACGTTCCCGGGCTTCATATGCCAGCAGTTGTTTCTGTGAAATCAATACCGGGAACAGGTCTTCCAGGCGGAAATACCTGTTTTCCGGTATCAGTTCGAGGACTTCCTTACGGAAAACATGCGCTCCGTAATCTACGTAGACCATATCGGCGGTCCGGCCGTTTTTACTATATCCGGTAACCATATCACCGCTGATAGACGTGTTGCTTCTCTCGTGACGGTCGTAGTTTTTATATACGGTCATCATGGCTGATTTGCCCCGTTCGAGAAAACATGAAAGTATACTTTGGTAGTCCAGAGGTAAATAGGAATCACCGTACATAGTAATAAATACGCTGTCAAGTAAATTCTCGGCTTTCTTCAGGGCACCGGCAGTACCCAGTGGTGTGTCTTCCCGACTGTACCTGATATTCATTCCGTACTGTTTACCATTACCTAAATATTGCTCGATTTTTTCTCCCATATGACCGGCGCATATAATAATATCTGTAATTCCCTGTTTATTAATCCTTTCAATCTGATATACGATGAACGGCTTTCCATGTATTTTCAGCAGTGATTTTGGTTCGTCTCTGGTCAGCTCTCCCAGTCTGGTAGCCATTCCCCCGGCTATGATGGCAATTTGTATGTCTTTTGGCATTTGCATTTAACTCAGCTTTTTTAATGGTCTTTTAATATTTTCTTAATAATAGGCTATTATCCTTCGTGTAAAGCTTCCGAGATAATGCACAACTTGCCTGAAATAGAGAATTCATTAATTGCACCCATAATAGGACATTTGGCATTATTTGTCAATATTAGAGGACTATATAAACACGTTTGAATCAGCTTTGAAAACGGTTCCAATTTGGCCAGGCTGTTTTTGTGAGAAAAATGTGACGTAGCCCATAATGGTGTATTTAAGGTATCACAATTATGCCATTTGGCATAATATATACCTGATACTTTACTCAACATTTTCTATGTTATGCGTATATTTGGACTATTAGTGCTTTTTTCTACTTGACAATATACTCAACTGGCACTATAATGATATGACAAACCTTATCAAAGGCCGGGGGGATAACGTGGAAGAAGCGATAAAATTCGGTAATAGACTTCGGGAGTTGAGGAAAAAGGCAGGTCTTTCCTTACGCAAGCTCGCCCGTAAAATCGACGTTGATTTTTCTTATATCAGCAAACTGGAGAACGGTCAGTTGCCTCCCCCGAGCGAACCGGTGATTTCACGCCTGGCCGAGATCCTCCATGCTGAAAAGGAAGAGTTACTGGAACTCTCCGGAAGAATACCTTCTGATATCGCCGAGGTAGTGAAAACGCAGGCAATACAGGAGTTCGGTGTAAAAATCAAGAAACTTAGGAAAAAAGCCAAACTGACCCAGCAGGAGGTTGCGGAAAGGGTCGGTATTAATGCCACTTATCTCAGCAAAATAGAAACCGGTGTTATGCCACCCCCTACCATGAGAATAGTAATTCTCCTGGCCGAGGTCTTAAAAATAAAGAGAAACGAACTTATTGCCCTGGCGGGTAAAACCCCGGTGAATATCGCCAAAATGAGGAAAAAATTAAACGCCAGGAGCGGAGGGAGGTCCTCAATGCCTAGAAAAATATTTGCACCAGCGTTGATATACCGGGTGGCTCTGGTCATGTTCCTGGTAATAGCCTTTTCGGCATCATTATGGTATGCCTCACCGGCGCCGGTCAAAGCGGTCGACATCAATATTACTAATCCGAGCACCGGTACGCTGGGAAGCTCCTACACTTTCACCGTCAGGGTGGACGTGCAGGATACCGATGTTTTGCCGATACAAAGCGTGGATTTAAGAATATCTAAGTTACTCAACACCGGAACATATACGGTCACTTATTCCGATTTGCCCTTGCCGACCACGCCGAGTACAACGGCATCACGCAGCTATACAGGGGCGGGGGGTTCAGCTACTATCTCCGGCACGACCGGACCCGGCTGGATAGGCGGGGAAGCACAAGCCGCCTACGGCTACCGTTATGGCTATGGGTACGGGTACCAGAACCAGACCTGGGAGACGATATACTTCGGTTACGGTTACGGTTACGGCTATGGCTACGGAGGTAGCTACCAGGGAGCCACTTACATTACTTATACGGTTGTCTGGGTACCACCTTCCAGCTGGCCTGCCGGAACTTATGAAATAGAGGCCCTCGTCTACGGTACTTCCGGCGATGGTAGTAAAATGTTTACGAATGACGACGCGGATACCTTCGTATTATCGGCTGCGTCCACCGGAGGCGGTGGCGGCGGCGGCGGAGGAGCAGGCGATGTTACCAGAGTAGAAGTTGATCCCGATAATAAATTCGTGGAAGATACGACGGCTTACTCCGCTGACAGCAACGTAATCTTCAAGGCAGCCAGGGGTACCCGCGGTGAAACGGCGACCGGAGTCGGACTGACGTACATATCCATAAAGAAGATGACTTCTCCTCCGGACCTGCCGGAGGATACCAACAGGCTTGCTCTGATTTACGACCTGACGCCCAGCGGCGCTCAATTCCCCGATGGCGCTACCCTTACCATGAAATATAACGCATCGGACGTCATGGGCGGGACAATGGTCATGTCGTACTGGGACGGCTCCGCCTGGGTTGACCTTGACGGTCCCTTCGAGATAGATGAAGTCAACCATACCATCAGCACGACGATATACCACTTCACCCCGTTCACGGTCATAGAATATATAAAGCCGGCTGCGTTTACGACCAGCCAGTTGGTAATATCACCGACCGCGGTAGATACGGGTGACGTAGTAAATATCAGCGTCACCGTCGCTAACACCGGCGATCTCTCCGGTCAGTATGACGTCGTTCTCAAGGTAGACAATGCCGTTACGGAGACAAAGAAGGTCACTGTAGCCGGTCATGACAGCCTGGAAGTCAACTTCCTGTTGTCCCAGGATGTTGCCGGTACGTACACTATCAGCATCGACGGGCTATCGGGCACGCTGACGGTTACAGCGCCGACGGCACCACCACCGACGTCAAAACCGACCACGAAGCCGACACCGACAACAACACCGACGCCGACAAAACCGTCACCCACTTCAACACCGACGCCGACAACAACACCGACGCCGACACTCGGCGAGCCTGAGGAAGGGTGGTCCATCTGGCTGACTATCGGCATCGTAGTAGCGTTGTTAATAATAGGCGGAACGGCCATGGTGATTATTCTCCGACGCCGGACTACTGTCTAGACGGTAAGCATATAGTAAAAATAGGTTGCTCCAGCTGAGTGACTCGCTAAAACCAACTCAAGCTGGAGCAACCTTTTTATTTCTGTTTGCCTATGGTTGATGCGTTTACACCTCACCCCTGACCCCTCTCCAGCCAGAGACACCTGCAAGAAACCACAGAAGTTTATAGCTGGTGAAGGGAGTTCAGGAGAGAGGGG
>CAYNDI010000211.1:0-4162 GCA_964395955.1 uncultured Dehalococcoidaceae bacterium | reverse complement strand
AGGTAGCGGCCAAGGCAGCCGCCGGGGCCGGCATCAAGCGCTCGGATATAATCGACATGGCAGTGGTCGGCAATACCTGCATGCACCACCTGTTTTTAAACATAGACCCGCGTAACCTGGGCAAGACGCCTTTCGCTCCTGCCATACACCACTCTGTGGATGTTAAAGCGCGGGACATTGGACTCAGGATTGCCCCGGGGGCTTATATCCATGTCCTGCCCAATGAAGCCGGGTTCGTCGGGGCGGACAATGTCGGCGTGCTCATCGCCGAGGAACCCTACAACCAGGACGAGATGCTGCTGATTATCGATATCGGCACCAATGGCGAGCTGCTGCTGGGCAACCGTAAGAAACTGCTTTCGACGTCCTGCGCTACCGGCCCGGCCTTCGAAGGGGCGGAAATCAGGCACGGCATGCGGGCGGCCCCGGGAGCTATCGAAAAGGTTAAAATAGACCCTGAAACGAAAGATGTCCAGTTTAAAGTAATCGGCAACGAAGGCTGGAATACGGAAGTCAAGAATATCGACGCCCGGGGTATCTGCGGCTCGGGGATATTCGATGTCGCCGCCCAGATATTCCTGGCGGGTATTATCGACAAAAGCGGACGTTTTAAAACGGGAGTAAAATCATCCCGGTTGCGGAAAAACGGCGGTGAACCGGAGTTCGTCATTGCCCGGGCTAAAGAGACGGCGATAGGCCATGACATCGTTATCTGCCAGAGGGATATCCGGGCGATACAGCTGGCCAAGGGAGCCATGTATGCCGGAGCCAGGCTCCTGATGAACCGGCTGGGAGTCGATAAAATCGATAATGTCATTCTGGCGGGAGCCTTCGGGAGCTATATTGATAAGGAGTCGGCGGCGGTTATCGGGCTTTTCCCCGACTGCGACCTGGCGAGTGTCTATGCGGTCGGTAATGCCGCCGGCGACGGCGCGCGCATGGCCCTGCTCGACACGGCCAAGAGAAAACAGGCCGATGTTATCGCCAGGCAGGTGGAGTACGTGGAACTGACCGTCGAGCCGGACTTCAACAAGGCTTTTACGCAGTCCCTGGCATTCCCTCACGCCGTTGATAAATTCCCCCACCTGAAGCACCTCCTCCCGAAAGATAAATAACTGAATAGTTATTCAATTATAAGGAGATTATAAAATGAAGCCATTAAA
Organism: uncultured Dehalococcoidaceae bacterium; assembly: GCA_964395955.1. Lineage (GTDB taxonomy): Bacteria > Chloroflexota > Dehalococcoidia > Dehalococcoidales > RBG-16-60-22 > CAYVPT01. Next base: position 2,999 of record CAYNDI010000211.1, on the reverse strand, counting down.
ACAAGACCTGTCCGTATACAATAAGTTCGATTTCGAAAAACAGCCCGTCGGCGTTAAGTTCCTGCCCACCCGTCCGGAAGGAATCGAGCAGCTCGATAAGACCCTGTCTTACTGTGAAATGCTCAAAGAAGCCCAGGAAAGGGGGACCCCATTTTACTTCGCCAGAGAAAATGAATGCTGTTTTGGCAAGGCCCTGCTGGGGATGGAGGACTTGCCCGCTTTCGCCGAAGCGGGAGAAGTGGGTATTAGGCTCGAAATATTCCAGGAAGCGAGGGCCAACAGCAACCTCTATCAGCACCTGACGCTCTTACCCAAGGGTGTCATTAACTATGTTGCCTACTCTACGCTGGATAAACTGGCCTTCGAGCCTGACCTCCTGATAATTCTGGCAAATACCAGCCAGGCGGAAATTATCCTCAGGGCGATGTGCTATTCCACCGGCGAGTTGAGGGAGTCGAAAACGACCGGCGTACTGGGGTGCGCCTGGGTTTACAACTATCCGTACCGTAGCGGTAAGGTGAATTTCACGGTTACCGGACTGGCGTTCGGGATGAAATCAAAAGAGGTCTTTGAGGAAGGGTGGATATTGATTTCCATCCCTTATAACTGGATACCGGTTATCACGCAAAACCTGCGGGAAATGAAATGGGTCCTTCCGTCATACACGGAGGGCAGAGAGAAGTTTTTAATAAGGGAAAAAACAAACATAGATGAATTGGCGCGGAAGATGGAGAATCCCTAGGCTTATATACCGCCAATCTGACGGACGGCGTGTTTATCTAAGCCCAGTTTTTTAAGTCGTAATAGCCTCTGGCAATACGATATCGAGAGATTTGCTGACCTCCCAGCCAGAGCTGGCATATTTTCACATCCCTCAGGCATTTTTCATACGGGAAATCTTCAGAGATAGCCATCGAGCCTAATAACTCGGCGCCCTTGTTGATTATCTTGACAGCAGTGTCCCCGGCAAAGACCCTGGTGGCAGTCGCTTTAGATATAAATTCCGGAGTCCACGGCGGGCCGTATATGTCCAAATGGTCAAGCATACAACTCAGGTTATAAATACTGGCCCTCATCATTTCGATGCCGATAGCCATATCGGCGATTATCCCGGCGACAATGCTGTGCTGGTTCACCGGCTTAAAGCCACCCATACGTGTTCCGGTATAATCAAGCACTATTTCAAAAGCGCGTTCCGCGATTCCCAGAGCCATGGTTGCCGAGTGCCAGCCGGTCCCCGCAGCTATGAAATGGTAAAAATGAGCATCCGTGCCGGGGCCGGCAAGGCGATATTCTTTGGAGACCCGTACGTTGTCGTAATGTACCGAACTATTAATCGATGTTTTAAACAGCATCTTTTTCTCCGGTTTTCCAAACGAAAGCCCCGGCGTATCCTTGGGAACGTATATCAGGGCGACACCGTCATCTCCTGCGCCAGTATCGGTAGTGCATATAGTTAAGTAGCATTCTGCGATACCGCCGTGAGTGGGCCAGGACTTGTCCCCGTTTATTACATACTCGTCACCATCCAGCCTGGCCGTTGTTTTAATGCCGGCGCCGGCTAATAGCGGGTTCTCGGAATCGGCACCTCCGGCTTCATCGGTCATAGAAAGGCAGGCATAGGCTAATTTCCCGCTGCAGAAGGTCGGGATAAACCTGTCCATAAGCGTCTTATTCCCGGCGACTACCGCCGGTTTGAGAATAAGACCCCAGTTGATACCTACGGAGAGGCTGATACCACCATCCCCTTTAGCCAGTTCTTCACAGATAATACCGAGGGCGGTAGTAGAGCCATCTCCCCCGCCGTACTCCGCGGGATAGCCCGCCGCTTGAATCCCCAAATCCACAAGTTTCTGATGGACTTCCTCCACAAATTTATAGTCTGTTTCCAGTCTTTTGGTATTGGGTAAAATTTCCTTCCTGGTAAAATCTCTTACCGCCTCACGAATCTGCCGGTCCTCATCGGTCAACAGGTGCTCTAAATTCACAATAACACTCCTCACGACTGTGCGTGTAGTACAGTCTAGTAGCTTTTTCGATAGCTTATTAAATTGTTTAACCCGCTAATCTATGTATGGTAATTAATAAATTTCTTCACCCACGAGGCTTAGCACTTCCGGCTTTACCATGGTTCGCCATTTAGCCCCGAAGTCCTTCATTTCCTTTGACGGCATGGCTTCCCGCATGAATTTATCCATGTCTTCAATATGCATGATGCCGACGTACTTGTAGGGAATCTCACCCGCCATGGAGCCGGTGATTTTCACCATTTCAAACTTCTTAGCTCCCGGGAAGCTGTCAAAAAGCGGACCCTTTTCGTTAATCACGAATTCCTTGTATTGCTCGTCGGTGACGTGGTCTGCCAGATTGTAAAGAATAATCTGCTTTGCCATTTTTTTATTCCTTTCTTTAAGCCCAATTTTTCAGGTCATAATAGCCTTGGGCGACCTTATAACGGCATATCTGCTGGCCTCCGAGCCAGAGCTGGCATATTTTTACATCTCTCAAACACTTTTCATAAGGGAAGTCCTCGGAAATAGCCATCGAGCCCAGCAGCTCGGCGCCTTTATTGATTATTTCGACGGCGGTATCGGCGGCAAAGACCCTGGCGGCGGCTCCCTTGGCTATCATCTTCGGTCCCCAGGAAGGACCGTGTATGGGCCCGTAAATATCCGGGTGGTCATACATGTAGGCCAAATTATAGAGGCTGGCCCTCATCATCTCGATGGCGATAGCCATATCGGCGATTATCCCGGCGACGATGCTGTGCTGGTTTACCGGCTTGAAGCCCCCCATGCGGGTGCCGGTGTATTCCAGCACGATATCAAACGCCCGCTCGGCGATACCCAGGGCATGGAGCCCGCCGGACCAGCCGGCTATCGTGGTGAGCATGTTACACAAATTGGCATCCATACCGGGACCGGCGATACGGTATTCCTTGGGGACCCTGACGTTATCATAGTAAACGGAGCCGTTGATGACCGTCTTGAAAAGCATCT
>CAYNDI010000210.1:0-4178 GCA_964395955.1 uncultured Dehalococcoidaceae bacterium | reverse complement strand
TGGCGGCGATTCCGGGCTTTTTCCTGAGTTCATTGTTTTTTATGCTTCTCTGGGACGTGGTCGCCCCGAAAATCGGTATAACGGCGGATATCAACTACGTCACTTCAATGCTGATAACCATAACGTTATGGATAGCCGTGGCGCCCCTGGCGGCGGTCGGCGGCAAACGTAACTGGCATTAAGCCGTATCTTGAAGAGCTTTATATAAACCGACAGTCGAGTTATCTTGTGTGAGGCCAGGTTATGATACCGCTACCCGATAGTGAAATCTCATTTGAATATGACGAAGAGTTACAGAGCTACTACATCGTCTGGAGCCCCGTGGCGACTATCGGCCTGGGCGGGACAGAGAAGGAAGCCCTGGAGGAACTGAGAGCGGCCGCGCATTTCGGCGTGGATACGGCGGTTAATCTCAAGCTGGCGGAAATCAATTGCGAGGAGGCGGAACATGGCGAGCCTGATTGAGCAAAAAGGAGAGCAGGAATGGGGACTGGAAAGGGTACGTGAGTACGCCAGGGGGCATAAAAAGTACGCCGGGCTCATGTACGGCGGAACTGTAAAAGAAGTGCAAACCCTGGGTATTTCGGGTCGTTTTCTGGAGATGGGGGCGGGACCCGGATTCCTGTCGGTTATGCTGGCGCGGAAATTTCCCGATGTCACCATTACCGCGGTCGATATCTCGCCGGGTATGGGGGAAGTGGCTAACGAGTATATCGTCGAAAATAAACTCCAGGACAGAATTCGCTATGTGATAGGCGATGTGTACGACGAGAAGCTGATGCGAAGTCTGGGCAAATTCGACCTGGTTTATTCCGCCTTTTCACTGCACGACTGGAAACCGCCGGATGACGCAATCTGCAATCTCTGGAACGCCGTGGGGGATAACGGCGTGCTGCATATCTACGATTTTAAAAGGCAGGGATTTTTACGCTTCCTGCCCGTGAAAGACGAGGGATTTGAGGCGATGAAGGCGGCTTATAGACCGGATGAAATTAAGTCCGTTTTCCGGAAGACAGGCATAACCGATTACAGGATCAAAGCGTCATTTCCCTTTTTATTTCAGTCGGTGATTGCCCGGAAGTAGGTTATATCCGGTTAAAAGGTCAGCAGCTTACTGGCTATCTCGGCCAGTTTCATGAGCATGCCCGGGATGATGCCCAGCAGCAGGACACCCAGGCAGCAGAGGACCAACGCCAGTCTGGGCGCGCCGGAGGACGGCACCTTTTCATCTGAGGCGGCTTTGCCGAACCACATTACCTTGACCACGCGCAGGTAATAATAAGCCGAGATAACGCTGTTGAGCACGGCGATGACCACCAGCCAGAGCAGGTCGTTCTGGACGGCGGAACTGAAGATGTAGAACTTGGCCATGAAGCCGGCGGCCGGGGGCATACCGATGAGGGACACCAGGCATAAGGTCAGGGCCAGAGCCAGCAAAGGCGCCCGCTTACCCATACCGGCGTAATCGTCGATATTATCGCTTTCTATCTTATTGGAGATGGCAATGATGGCGACGAAAGCCCCCAGGTTGGTCAGGGCGTAGCTGGCGAGGAAGAAGAGAATACCGCTCTGTCCCTGGATACTTGCCGAAGAAGCGAAACCAAGAGTGGCCAGACCTACCATGAGATAGCCGGCCTGAGCGATGCTGGAATACCCCAGCAGACGCTTGATATTGGTCTGGGGAATAGCCACGACGTTACCGATAACCATGCTGATAACGGCCAGAACGGCGAAAATCATGCCCCAGTTGGCGCTCAGCCAGTCCGGCATACCCAGAGCAGAGTAAAAGATGCGCAGGATGATGGCAAAACCGGCGGCCTTGCTGCCGACGGAAAGGTAGGCGGTAATGGTGGTGGGGGCGCCTTCATAGACATCGGGCACCCACATCTGGAAGGGGACGGCGGCGATTTTAAAGCCGAACCCGGCAATCATCAGGACCATACCCATCACCAGGGCCGGATTTTCTGAAATAGCACTGATAGGCATGGATTGAATAGACTGGGCAATCGCCCCCAGTTGAGTGTGGCCGGTAGCGCCGAAGACGAGAGCCATGCCGTAGAGCAGCACCGCCGAAGCGATAGCTCCCAGCAGGAGGTATTTCAGCGAGGCCTCGGTGGACTTGCGGTCTTTGAGGAAGCCGACCAGTATGTAGAGAGAAATGCTGGTTAACTCCAGGGCGATATAGAGCGAAATGAGGTCGGCGGTGGCCGCCATGAGCATCATGCCCAGGGTCGATAGCAGAATCAGGGCATAGTATTCACCCTGGAAACGGGCGAACTTTTTAATGTAGTCGGCGGAAGCCAGGATAACCAGGAAAGCAATACCGGCGAAGAGCAGCTTGAAGAACAGGGCAAATTCGTCCACAGCCAGCATGCTGTTAAAGAGATAGCCGGGCATTTCCGAATCCATGCCTTTCCACATAGCTATGGCGACAACTCCGGCGATGACCAGTCCGGAAAGGCCTACCAGGCGCAGCCAGGACTTATCCCGCACGAAGAGGTCAAGCAGGATGACCAGGACGGCGAAGACCGCCAGGGTTATCTCCGGTATGAACAGATGCAGGTTCAATAACTACTCTCCTTTTATAATCCTTTATCTATATTAGCCGCCAATCAACTTCACGATAGGCGAAATACCGAGTTTAAAGACATCCGTTAGAACGGCCGGATAGATGCCGACCAGCATAATCACCGCCACCAGTATGAACATATAGAACTTCTCGAGGCCGTCGGCGTCCTTGACATGGTTGAATTCCTCTTTGGCCGGCCCGAAGAAAGCCTGCTGGAGCATCCAGAGGATATAGCCGGCGGTGAGGACGACGCCGATGATGGCGATAATGGTAAAGACCTGGGCGTAGGGGACCACGGTGCTGTTAAAGCTGCCGAGGAAGATAAGGAACTCGGCGACGAAGCCGGAGGTGGTGGGCAGCCCCAGGGAAGCCAGCCCGGCGATGGAAAAGACGGCGACGATAACCGGGACCTGCCGTACCAGTCCGCCCAGTTTAGAAAGGTCGCGCACCTCGATGTTATGAATGACCAGTCCGGCCATGGCAAAGAGGAGTCCGGTGACGATGCCGTGGCTGAACATCTGCAGAGCCGCACCGGTCAGGCTGACCTGGCCGAGGGCGAAAATGCCGAGCAGAACGTAGCCCATGTGGCTGATACTGCTATAAGCAATCAGCCGCTTGATATCCTTCTGCATGAGGGTGACGGCGGCGCCATAGATAATACCTATGAGTGCCAGTACTATCAGGGGCTGAGCGTAATCTATGGCGACACCGGGGAACATGCTCACGCAGAGTCGAATCATCCCGTAGCCGCCCATTTTAATCAGGACACCGGCCAGCATAACGCTGACGGCGGTAGGGGCATCGGTATGGGCGTCCGGGAGCCAGGTATGGAAGGGGAACATCGGCAGTTTGACGGCGAAACCGATGAACAGCAGCCAGAAGATTGCCGCCGCGGGCATAATCGACTGCACCATGCCCAGTCCCTGATTGGCGATATCCACCATGCTGAGGCTGTGGGTGGTAAAATAAACACTTAAAATACCGGCCAGCATGAAGGCGCTGCCGAAAAGGGTATAAATAACGTACTTGATAGCCGAATAATCGCGGCGCCCCGAGCCCCAGATGGATATCAGGAAGTACATCGGGATGACTTCAATCTCCCACATGATGAAGAACAGCAGCAGGTCGAGGGAAACGAAAACGCCGATAATGCTGGTTTCAAGGAGTAAGAGCCAGGCGAAGAACTCACGCGGTCGTTCGTGGACTTTCCAGGATATCAGCACCGCCAGGAAGCCGAGGAAGCATGTCAGCAGGACGAGGGGCATGCTCAGTCCGTCCACGCCCAGGTGGTAGTGGGCGTTGAGTGGGGCTATCCAGAGATAGTTTTCCTCGAACTGCATCATACCGGCCATACCGGCGGAGCGGTCGAAGGCGATGAAAAGGCCCAGGGATATCAGCAGCGGGATGCCGGTAAAGACGGCGGCCACGCGCTTGATAAGCCCTTCATCCTTTTTGGAGATGAGGGCGATGACAATCGCTCCCACCGCCGGCAGGAAAAGTATGGTCGTTAAATAATTAAATCCCAACTAAGCTATCTCCACTATGCTATTTTATTTACTTGTCTACCTCTTCTCCTCCCAACCTTATCTACCTCACCCCCCGTGTTCCC
>CAYNDI010000209.1:0-4200 GCA_964395955.1 uncultured Dehalococcoidaceae bacterium | reverse complement strand
GCCGGAAAACCGGCCGCCTGGCATTCCCGGGCGAAAATCATGTTTTCCCGCATCTGCTTCTCCATCTCCTCACCCGCCGCGATAAATTTCCGGAACGATTCCCTTACATCCGGTCGAAGGAAGGGAAAGACAGCCACCAGGGGCATACCGTTTAAATCTGTCAGATGCGGAAAATGCTGCCAGGGCTCCGCCGCGCCGATGGTCCTCGGGGTCAGTACCCTGAACCCGAAATCCGCGGGATCGTCGATATACCTGTCATATTCCTCGGCCGACATATACTGCTTTTCATTAAACTGGTAGGTGGTGGCGTCGTCCCCCACTCCGTGGCCGGGCCACGAGTATTGATGATAATCAAGGATATCAAATACCCTGCCGGAAAAGACCAGGCCGGGTCCGCCGTAACTGTCCATATCCTCATAAAAATCCCACATAAATTTCGTCCAGGCCTCCCGGGCGGCCCGGTAATCATACATAACTGTCTTGAAGTCATAGCCGGCGTAATAGGCCGGGTAACCCCCCAGCGGCAACGACACGGGAACGCGGTCGGGTACCTGGCACAGGCTTGTTTTCAGCTGGCGGTCCACTCTCTCTTTATAGAGTCTGGCCGCCTTATCATCACGGAATTTAATCCCTTCACCCGAGATATAATCCTTCAGCCTGCGTTCGCGTTTCTCTTCCCTGGTTAATTCCGACATTTGTTTTTCCATGTTATCTCCTTAAAAAGTTTGTTTTAAGCGTTAAAAATTCTTATCAAAAATACCGGTAAAACCGGGTATTTCTCTTAATATTAGATTAGCGAGAGGTTAAAAAGCAATCCTGTTACTTCATGTTATTATTTTGTATACGTTTGCTTTTACATACTCACCCCCTTTATCACCCTTTATGGAAGGGGGACAATGGCAGTATAGAGTCTAAGATTGCCGCGTCGTCCTTCCGCAGAAGGACTCCTCGCAATGACATTTGGGGCGGGGCGGTGTTAAAGACTACGGGATAAGCCGTGGATGGTACGAGGGCGGCACGGGTGGGAAAAGATAGCAGCGAGGGGGGGGCCTGGATTTCAGCCGGAGTTTATCCTGAGCGTAGCGTGAGGGCTGAAATGACACACCTACGCCAAGACTCATTACCTGCGCTATAATATGATAGATTCTGTATTTACAAAGAGGTTAGTCATGTCCATGAAACATCACCTATCAAGCTACATACAGCGAAGGACGGCGAGGATACGAAGCCAGTTTAAGAGGTTATGGAAGAACTATATATACCAGAGCTTCTTCGCAGCCTGCACGTTAGCGATTGTGCTGCTGGTTCTTAACATGGAAAACGCGGTGGTTATCGCGTCGATAGGGGCGACGGCCTTTATCGTGTTCACCATGCCGAGAAACACTACCGCCATGCCCAGAAGGGTAATAGGAGGACACATAATAGGCCTAATATCCGGTTCGCTGGTCGCTTTCATACCGCATAATAACGAATTTTCCTGTATCCTGGTCTACGCCCTTGCCGTTGGGATTTCCATCTTCCTGATGGTGGCCTTGGATTTCGAACATCCGCCGGCCGCCGGAACAGCCCTCGGCGTGGCGATGACCGGCTTTTCCGCTACCGTGTTGATTGCGGTAATTACCAGTAGTATTTTATTATCACTGACCCATAGATTCCTGCGGAGATATTTACGGGAACTGACATGAAAACAAAATGCAGGGTGCATCCACTAAAAAAGACGCACGCCTGTACGTGCGAAGGAAAAAAGAGTATATTTAATCAAGGCATTCATCACAACTCCAGTTTGAGCAATCAGGGAGGAAAAAGATGAAACAAAGAATCATTCTGGTTTTATCATTGCTGGTTTTAGCAGTCCTGATGATTTCCTGCGTTACCTCACACGATTATCACGTAGAAATATCTTGTGAGGAATTTGCGGAAAATCCCACAAGTATACAGAATGACTATCAAATCGAAATCGGCGACAAGATATCCGTCGTACTCTGTTCAAACCCGACGACGGGATTCGAGTGGTCATACGAATTGAGCGGGGATACTGCCTTGAAAGAGGAAGACCATGACTTCGAAGCTCCTGAAGGCGATGCTATCGGAGCGGCCGGGAAGGAGACATGGACCTTCGAGGCAAGTGAAAAGGGTACGACTGTCATTAATATGGCATACAGTCAACCCTGGGAGGGCGGTATGAAGGGGGAGTGGCAGTACAAAATCGATGTTGTAGTGAAATAGGACCTGGACAAGCGGCAGCGGTTGGTTTTGAACCGCCAGTTTGTTAACTGCCAATAATAGTATTATTATTTATGCGAACAACGGAATTATAAGCTGGATGTGTAACAATGAATATTGGTGATAAAGTAAAAATAACGTTCGGCGAATTTCAAGGCAAAGCCGGTGAAATAAAGGCCCGGCACATGAATGCAGTCCCAAATGAAATGAAAAACATAAAAGCAGGAGTAACAATAACCAGTAGAAATAATGAAACGCTCTATAGCGTTCTTCTTGAAGGGGACAAAGACATCATGTATTTCCCGAAGAGTTGCCTTGAATTAATGACCGATAAATAGTTGATAGATTTACGATAATCAGTATTCGTGCCTGCGAAAGTAAGCGGCAGCGACTGGATTTGAGTCCTTTCTTTTTTGTATAAGACACACGGATAAATCTCCCATTTCCAGTTATCAGGCTTTATAAAAACAGCGCTTTCTGGTATCATATTAGTATCCCCATAAAGAAATGCGGGTTTTCGCGCGTGTACAATAGTGCATCGGAGGATAAATGACTGTAAAATCACGTTCTATTGCCATTATTGTGACTCTAATTATCTGCCTGAGTCTCGGGTTTTCCATGACGGGCTGCAAGAGTGATGCCGGACCACTTGAAGATGTAACCGACCAGGTAACGCTAAAGTCGGCCATCGGACCAGACGTTTACACATATCCCGGAGCAACACTATACCTGTATGTAAAATGTGATGACAAAAATAAGCTTCCCGATAGCCCCGTTTATGTATGGACAGTTTTATTGCACGGCAACATCATAAACGAGCTAATACATGATGAATATGTCCCATTGGGACAAGATGATGAGGCGGAAGAGGCAGAAGATGGAGAGAATGAATGGCCCTGCAACGATGAAATAAAATATGAGTTTTTACAGGAGGGCACGTATACAATCAGGCTAGACCTTTATGATAACGACGAATACAAGACAATAAAAACCCTGGCACCCCGCCGCGGAACCTATACATATAACGTCTACTGCGAACCCGTTCAAGTGACTCTCACAGCCACGCCAACCGGTGAAAGCCGGGAGTATACCTTTAAAGCTACTGTCGAGAATAAAAAGGTCCTGGGATTGTATTACTTCCCGCAATGGAAATTTGTAAACTGGGTATCAGACCCGTCGGTAGGGGCTCTTGTAGATGAGGGTAAAACGGAAACAAAAACCGAGGAAAATGATTTGGGTTTTCCTTCGGGTGTTTTTACCGCTACACACCAGTTCCAGCGGGATGGTAAATTTAGAATAGTGTTTTCGCTTCAGGATGATAAGGATAATGAACTTGCCAAGACCGATATAGCTCTGAATATTGCAGGGGTAGAACTGGCTATCAGGGTACCGGAGCAACCGTTAAAGACCGGACAGGAATACACCTTTACCGCGCAAAACGATTACCCGGAGAAAATGCCGGATTCACCTTCATACGAGTGGGACTTCGGGGATAACAAAGGCATAATTATCCCTTTCAGTAATGAAGCTACGCATCTATATGAAAAGGAGGGTACCTACACAATCACGGTACAGCTGTTCGAATCCGAGGAGGAAGCGGCTCCTTTGCTGGGTGTAGCTACCGCCGAGGTAAAAGTCGAAGCAGAGGCCGTTAACGTTTTGAGCTATATACAGCAGACGACACACCTTCTGGTAACCATCCGTGGTGACAGCACTTACCATCAGTCCGATGGTTACACACGCCCACAGGATGGAGCAACACTGGTCATTTACTCGCCTTACGCCAGCACAAGCTGGGACGGGACTCATTTTTCCGGCAGCTACTTCGCTCCGCCAACCGATAGTTCAAGCGGTATCACCATAGCTATTGAGGGTGATGTTTCTGAAGAAGGAGATAAAATTCTTAATCTTACCGCTACGGTTATTCACGATTATGCGCACCGATTGGCCGGTGAGCAACACGAAACCAGGATATCA
>CAYNDI010000208.1:0-4218 GCA_964395955.1 uncultured Dehalococcoidaceae bacterium | reverse complement strand
CTTCCGGGACCATGGATATAGCCTTGCGCGGGCATTCCGTAGCACAGATACCGCAACCCTTACAATAAGTAAGGTCGGCCTCGTAATGGTCGCCTTTATCTCTCATGCACTGCGGGGGGCAGTAGAGGGAACAGAGCCCGCAGTAGTTGCACTTTGTCACATCCAGCACCGGTCGCTCCGTCCGCCAGCTTCCCGTGTCCAGACACAGAAGCAGTTCATCGGTATTTGACCAGGGGCTTTCTGTTTTAAAAATATTCTTGTGCTTGATTACCATTTAATTACCTCCACTTCGCGGTAGCCTCTTTCGGCACTCTTGAGATTTCTTTCGAGGATGTCGCCGCTGAGATAATCCGGCAGGCAGTCCAGGATAGACTGCAGCTTCAGCCAGCCTGAAGCGGCGGCAAAAGCACCGAGCAGGCAGGTATTGGGTATATCCCTGCCGATTTCTTCAACGGCAATCTTGGTGGCGTTGATTATTCCGCCGATTTTCAGGTTCTTATCGGGCTGTTTGTCCAGCTTCTTCGGGCTGTTGAGAATAAAAACCCCTCCCGGTTTCACACCGGTGAAGAGCGTGGGTAGCGTCAACAGGCCGGGATCGATTACAATCAGGCAGTCGGGAGTGTAAATCTGTGTCTTTTCCTGTATCGGTTTGTCATCTACACGCGTGAACGCCACCACCGGCGCGCCACGCCGCTCGAAACCGTACATAGGAAAGCTGGCCACCGATTTGCCTTCGATTACGGAGGCGCTGGCCAGCATCCTGGCCGCCAGGACGGCCCCCTGCCCTCCTCTTCCGTGAATCCTTATTTCTTTCACAGTTTCATAGTCCCCTCTTTATTCTTATTCAGCGCAGGTAAATACCGGTTGCGCTGTCAAACCCTTACGTAAATATGTCAATGCCTTTTATTTTCCGGCAGTCTTGGCGATTTTCGGCAGCAGGCTCTCCCTGACATTCCTCATGGTATCGACCAGTTCGGCTATTTTCTCTTTCTCCATGCACGACAGGGCTTCTCGGCTCAATTCCTGAGCGATGGGGTTTAACCGGTTGGCTTCGTTCCAGCCTTTATCGGTAATGACTACTTTTACCGACCTCCGGTCGTCGGTGGACGGCTCCCGGCGTACCACGCCCTGTCTTTCCAGGGTATTGATTACCGCCGTTATTGAATTTTTTTCCCGGAAGACGGTCTCCGATATTTCCGAGGGCGTCATCTCGCCGCCGTTTTTAAACAGTGCGCTCATGATGTTGAATCGAATAAGGCTGGCTTCGTGGCGCTTGAGCTCTACTTCCAGGTAGCGCGCCAGCACCTCGAAGGACATAAGGATAGATAATAAGGTGCCGAGGGGGGTTTTATCGGTTCTCTTGCTTTCTTCGCTGATGGTCATAAGCCTGTTCGGTACAGTATTCATAGGGAATTATGTTCCACCTAGAATTATATTATACCCTTTTTTAACCTTTGTCAACAAATATTTATGAGCGATTACCTGTGAATGCGTTATAATCGACCGTATATAACGGTCAGGTTTTATTCCATATGGAACGAAAGTTCTTATGGTGAATCACGCCTGATATCAGGTTCTCCGGGCGTGCCACTTGCCAATTCAGGCCATTTTTGAGTATATTATATCTGGTTTTTGAGCGAAATACAGGAGATATACACGCTATGAACAACGGAGAATACTGGAACCCCATCCTGGAAACGCTGCCCCGGGAGAAACTGCAAAGCCTGCAACTGAAGAAATTTCAAGAGATATTTGCCTGGGCTTACGAACATTCCAGGTTTTATCACAAGTTCTACGGCGACGCCGGCATCGAACCCGGGGACATCAGGAAATTCGATGATATAAAGAAAGTCCCCAAGATAGAGAAGTCCATGATGCGCGGCATCCAGGGGGTAGGCAAAGAACCCTTCCCCTACGGGGATATACTGTCGGTCCCACTGGAGCAGGTGACGGAGTATCACCAGACCAGCGGCACCACCGGCCAGCCGGTCTATCAGGCCGATACCTGGCAGGACTGGGAATACGGGGCGGAATCGTTCGCCTATGCCTTATACGCGCAGGGTTACCGCGCTACCGACCGCCTGTTTCTGCCGTTCGGCTATAACATCTTCATCGCTTTCTGGGGATGCCACTACGCCGCCGAAAAGCTGGGCTGTGAAGTTATCCCCGGCGGCGTCCTGAATACCGAAGCAAGAATTCTCAAGATGCAGGAACTCAGGGCGACCGCCCTGGGCGCCACGCCGACCTATATACTGGGCATGGCCGAATCGGCCCGGAAGATGGGCCTCGACCCGCCTAAAGACCTGTTCATCAGGAGGATTACCTCGGCCGGAGAGCCCGGCGGCAGCATTCCCGCCACCCGCAAGAGGATGGAAGATGCCTGGGGGGCTAAAGTATTCGACCAGGTGGGCAGCACCGAAATCGGGCACTGGGGCTGGGAATGCCGTTACCAGGCCGGCCTGCACGTTAATGAAGCCTTTTTCCTGGTCGAGGTAGAGGATGTGGCTACGGGAGAATCCATCGATGAGCCCGGCCGGAGGGGGAAAATGGTGGTGACCACTTTCAACCGGATGGCGCAGCCGTGTATCCGGTTCGACGTTAAAGACGTCATCCAGTGGAACACCCGGCAGTGCGATTGCGGTCGTACTTTCCGGCTGCTCGAGGGCGGCGTTCAGGGGCGCGCCGACGATATCACCAAGGTCAAGGGCGTGTTGCTTTCGCCGACGTCTATCGAGGAAGTAGTTCGGGATATGCCGCAGCTCAGCAACGAGTACCTGGTGGTCGTCACCAAGAAAGGCGACATCGACGTTATCACCCTGAAGGTGGAAATCCTCCCCGAATATACCCAGGATGAGGCCGCTATCAAGGCGAAACTTACCGACCAGCTCCGCCTGAGGACCAACCTGGGCTATAGCATCGAGTTTCACCCCTACGAGAGCCTGCCGCGTTCCCAGACCAAGAGCCGGCGCTTTCAGGACCAGCGACCCCATCATTAGGAGAATATTATGACGCAGGAATACGATATCAAGGGCATGGTGACGAAAATCAAGGCGCTGCGTAATAACGCCGAAGCGCTGAAAGAAATATCCGGGGGCATTCCGGCGGTGGATAAAAACGCCGACCGCATCCTGGCCAGCGTGAAGATGCTGGAGATAAACATTAGCGATGTAGCGGAAATTGCTGATTAGTAGTATAATAATCCTGATTTCTTTTTCGGGGAGTAAGGGGCGATATATATGGTAACCGGAGTGATAATATCGGCTGAGGGTGTTATCGCCCTGCTGGTGAAGGTGGATGGTCTTTCCAGTTCGGCCTGGATCTACTGATTGCCGGCTATCCTGACTTTTTGGCGATTATCCTTCGTTTTCGGCGGATTGGTATCCCGCTGGCGGCGTTTCCGTTATCCTTCTGGCTGAAACACATCTCCGCAGTAATATCGTAGGGATATTCATCCCCTTGTCGCCAACCCACTTTATCATTATTGCATATGCGCGTTCGCATTTTGAGAGGAATAGATGCAGAAACATACCGAGCGTCTAGGGACCGCTTCGTTAGGCAGGCTGCTGATTGCCTTGAGTCTGCCCGGTATCTTTAGCTCTATAACGACAACCCTTTATAATATCGTGGATACCATCTGGGTGGGCAGGCTCGGTCATGAGGCTATCGCCGCCCTGACGATAATCTTCCCCTACCAGATACTGTTTTACGCCATCGGCGGGGGCACGGGCATCGGCATCAGTGCGCTGGTCTCCCGCAGATTCGGTGAGGGAAACGCCGACGCCGCCAACCGCGTCGCCGGCCAGATATTCTTTATCAGCGCTTTCTGGGGCTTCCTCTTCATGCTGGTGGCGGTCCTCTTCGCCGATGATATCTTGCCCCTCATCGGCGCCACGCCGGATATCCTGGAATACAGCAAGCAGTACCTGGTAATTACCTCTTACGGCGCGCCGGTGATGATTCTGGCCATGGTCATGAGCAGCCTGTACCGCGGCTCCGGCGATGCCATTAAGCCCATGGTCATCATGATTACCGGCACCGTCATCAATATCATTCTGGACCCGTTTATGATTCTCGGCATCGGGCCTTTCCCGGAAATGGGCGTGCGCGGCGCCGCCTGGGCCACGGTTATCGCCCAGGCCTGCGGGGCTTTGCTGGGGTTGCTTTTCCTTTTTACCGGCAAAACGTCCTTCCGTATCAGAGCCGCCCATATACTTCCGG
>CAYNDI010000207.1:0-4227 GCA_964395955.1 uncultured Dehalococcoidaceae bacterium | reverse complement strand
TCGTCCTCTCCCCTTCACAAGGGGAGAGTGAGAGAGTGAATTTAAACTAACGGGATAAGCCGCTGATGATACGAGGGCGGCTCGGGTGGGAATAGATAACACACGAAGGGGGTGGGGAGGGAAAAATGCGAATAAAATGTAAGGCGAAACGTGAGTTTTCTCTCTTGACAAACGGTATGCCAAGATGCTAGATTATGGTTAGCAGTCTAAGCAGGAGACTGCTAACGGAGATAGAAATGCTGGCAATCAGAAGCGGAAAAATCTTAAATTACATCGTCCGGCAGTACATCGAGCAGGCGATGCCGGTGCCATCGCAGGATATTGCCGATAGAACCGACCTGGGAGTAAGTCCGGCCACGATACGGAACGAGATGGCCTACCTGGAAAAAGAGGGCTATCTTATCCGGCCGCACACCTCGGCAGGCTGCATCCCCTCGGACAGCGGCTACCGCCATTACGTGGAATCGATAGAGTCCGCAGTCCTGCCCCAGGAAGAGCAGCACCTGATAAGCCACACTTTCCACCAGGTCGAGGAGGAGGTCGAGACCTGGGCAAGTCTTACCGCCACGTTACTGGCGCGTCTGGTACATAATATGGCGGTGGTCAGCCTGCCCAAGTCCAACGACTGTAAACTAAAGCACGTGGAACTCATCGCCGTACACGATACCCAGGCGCTGGCGGTCGTCGTCCTCGACGGAGCCAAAGTAAAACAGAAGCTGGTGAGTTTCAGCGAGGCGGTTAATCAGGCAACCCTCTCCGTCATCAGCAGCAAGATGAATATCGCCTTCGAAGGCATGACCGCCCGGAAAATCATCGAGAAAGAGGCGGAGCAATCAGCACTGGAAAAGCAGGCGACCGACTACCTGGTGGAAATCATGCAGGACGAGGACAAGCAGGAATACCAGGACCCGTACCTCGAAGGGTGGCACTTTATACTCACCCAGCCGGAGTTCGCTCACACCGACCAGTCGCACTCGCTGATGGAACTCGTCGAGGGGCGGGGATTATTAAAAATAATCGTACCGGTGAGTCTGAGCCAGCATGGCGTTCACGTTATCATCGGCAAGGAAAACCAGTACGAAGCCATCCAGAACTGCAGCGTGGTCATCTGCCGGTACGGGCTGCCCGAGGCTGCCTCCGGCACCATTGCCGTGGTCGGCCCTACCAGGATGCCCTACACGCGCACCATACCTACGGTCTATTACCTGTCATCGGTACTGACCAGGCTGGTGGCCGGCCTTTACGGTCGGAGAACCGAAACCTAAAAGGAAACTTAAATATTATGCCGGAAGAAATTGAAGAGGTAGAAAACAATCAGGCAGAACCGGAAGCCGCGGCGATACAGGAGGATATGGAAAGCCTCCGGGACGCCCTCGACGCTGAAAAGAAAAAGGCCGAGGAATACCTGGGCAACTGGCAGCGGGCGCAGGCCGACTTCATCAATTACAAGCGGCGCACCGAGCAGGAAAGGCTGGAGTTCAACAACTACGCCAATGCCAGCCTCATTATAAACATTCTACCGGTCCTCGATGACATGGAGAGGGCGCTTGAAGCCGTTCCTTCCAAGTATAAAAAGCACGACTGGGTGGAAGGCGTGCGGCTGGTGGAGCGTAAATTTAAAACCACACTGGAGGGGCAGGGAGTCAAGCCAATAAACGCCCTGGGAGAGGTGTTCGACCCCAATTACCACGAAGCCCTGAGACAGGGCAAAGGCGAAGAGGGCATTATTTTAGAAGAGATACAGAAAGGGTACATGTTAAATGATAAACTTCTCCGTCCCGCCCGGGTAGTGGTGGGCAACGGCGAAGAAACCGATATAGAGGAAGAAGAGACAAAGGAGGCAGAGTAAATGGGAAAAGCAGTAGGCATAGACCTGGGTACCACCTTCAGCGAAGTGGCCGTGCTGGAGGCAGGAGAACCGGTAGTCATAACGAGCACCGAAGGGAGCCGGCTGATACCCTCGGTGGTAGCCATCAATAAAAACGGCGAGCGCCTGGTGGGGCAGATCGCCAAGCGGCAGGCCATCACCAACCCGGAAAACACGATATACGCCATCAAACGTTTCATGGGGCGCAAGTGGGGAGAGCCTGCCGGACGCGAGCTACCCGTCGAGGAGGATGCCAAGCGCAAGACATATAAGGTTACCAAGGCCGCCAACAACGACGTGCGCGTGGTCATGGGCGACAAAGAGTACAGTCCGCCCGAGATATCCGCGATGATTTTACAGAAATTAAAGGCCGATGCCGAAGCGCACCTCGGAGATAAGGTGACCGAGGCGGTCATCACGGTCCCGGCTTACTTTAACGACGCCCAGCGGCAGGCGACCAAGGACGCCGGAAAAATCGCCGGTCTGGAGGTGCTGCGCATCATCAACGAGCCCACGGCCGCCGCGCTGGCCTACGGACTGGACAAGAAAAAAGATGAAACGATAGCCGTCTACGACCTCGGCGGAGGCACCTTCGATATATCCATCCTCGAACTCGGCGAGGGCACCTTCCAGGTGAAGTCGACCAACGGCGATACCCACCTCGGCGGCGAGGACTTCGACCAGAGAATCATAGACTGGCTCTGCGATGAATACAAGAAAGACCAGGGTATAGATTTGAAGTCGGACAAGACGGCGCTGCAGCGTCTCAAGGAAGCCGCCGAGAAGGCTAAAGTAGAGCTGTCGTCCGTCCAGCAGACCGAGGTAAATTTACCGTTCATCACCGCCGACGCCAGCGGCCCCAAGCACCTGAATATCACGCTGACACGCGCCAAGCTGGAGCAGCTGGTAACGGACCTGGTGGACAAGACAATCGAGCCGTGCCGGCAGGCTTTGAAGGATGCCGACAAGACGTCCGCCCAGATTGACGAGGTCATCCTCGTCGGCGGGCAGACCCGCATGCCCCTCGTCCAGAAGAAAGTGCAGGAATTTTTCGGCAAGGAGCCCCATAAGGGCGTCAACCCGGACGAGGTAGTGGCCATCGGGGCCGCCATCCAGGCCGGGGTGCTCAAGGGCGAGGTCAAGGACATATTACTGCTTGACGTAACGCCGCTGACCCTGGGCATCGAGACCCTGGGTGCTGTCGCCACGCCTCTCATCCCGCGCAATACCACCATCCCCACCGCCAAGAGCCAGATATTCAGCACAGCGGCGGACAACCAGCCCAGCGTGGAGATACACGTACTGCAGGGCGAACGCCCCATGGCGGCTGATAACCGTACTCTTGGCAGATTCATGCTCGACGGGATACTGCCGGCGCCGCGGGGCGTACCTCAGGTTGAAGTAACTTTCGACATCGACGCCAACGGCATTTTGAACGTGCGGGCGCAGGACAAAGGCACCGGCAAGGAACAGAAGATAACCATCACCGCCTCCAGCGGTCTCTCCAAGGAAGATGTGGAAAAGATGCAGAAAGAGGCGGAGATGCATGCCTCCGAGGACACCAAGCGCAAAGAGGAGATAGAAACGAAGAACATGGCCGACACCATGGCCTACCAGGCGGAAAAGACGCTGCGGGACAACAAGGACAAGATACCCGAGGAACTGAACAAGGAAGCCGAGGAGAAGATAGCCGCAGTCAAGAGCGCCTTACAGGGCACCGATATCGAGGCCATCAAGAACGCTACACAGGCGTTGAATGAAACGATGCAGAAGATAGGCCAGGCGGTGTACAGCCAGCAGCCGCCCCCGCCCGGCGGTCCAGAAGCACCGCCACCCGGTGGCGATGCCCCACCCGAAGGCGAGGGCGGTAAAGAAGGCGGCGATGACGAAGGCACCGTGGAGGGAGAGTTCAGGGAGGTTTAATTCGATGAAATATACTGTTAGAACTAAGGTGATTGGCTTAGCAACTATAGGCGCAATTAGTTTGGTTCCTCAAATATCTATTATTGAACTTGAATCAGACCAGCCTCAAATAGTAAGCAATTACCTAGGTGATAATCCGGATAAAGCCATTCTGCCTCCGCTGGTTGTGCATGACGCAACAGCCACATTCCCGATTATCTAATTATCTTAATTCTTTGCAAGGCTTTCAGAGAGGGGGCGAAATGCCCTCTCTTTTTTATTCGAAATCCCTCTCAATCTCCCTTTTTCAAAGGGAGAGGCGGTTACGCCCCACTTTTACCCCACCCCCATCGGTTGTTATCTATTCCCACCCTGACCGCCCAGTATCATCCACGGCTTATCCCTGAGTTTTTTCACACCACCCAACGGGGCGTTTAAGAGGGGTGAAACTCCTCTTT
>CAYNDI010000206.1:0-4311 GCA_964395955.1 uncultured Dehalococcoidaceae bacterium | reverse complement strand
AGTCCCTGCCTTCCAAGCAGGTTGTCGCGGGTTCGAGTCCCGTCTCCCGCTCCATCGCCATGAGCCTTTATCCTTTTACTGCCCTGATACAGGCGACTTCGTGACCGTCACCCACATCAACCAGAGGTGGAATAGTCTGGCTGCATTCTGATACGGCAATAGGACAGCGAGGGTGGAAATGGCAGCCGGGGGGCGGATTAAGCGGACTGGGCACCTCTCCCTTTAAGACAATCTGCTCCCGCTGCTTCTCGACGGCGCGGTCAGGTATCGGTACGGCCGATATTAAAGCCTGCGTATAGGGATGCAAAGGATTACGATAGAGTTTCTTGGAATCCGTAAGTTCAACAATACGGCCGAGATACATTACGGCGACGCGGTCGCTGATGTGTCTCACCACCGAGAGGTCATGGGCGATGAAGATATAACTCAGCCCCTCGAACTCTTTCTGTAATTCCTCCAGCAGGTTAATTATCTGTGATTGAATAGAAACGTCCAGGGCTGAAATCGGCTCGTCGCAGACTATCATCGAGGGTTCACAGGCCAGCGCACGGGCTATCCCGATACGCTGTCTCTGGCCGCCGCTGAATTCATGGGGAACCCGGTTTATCATACCGGGGTCCAGTCCGACCATACTGAAAAGCTGGGCCACTCTCTCCTTTAATTCCTGATTATTCGCGACTAATCCATGGTATTTGATCGGTTCGCCGACGATATTTCCGGCGCTCTGACGGGGGTCGAGAGAACCATAAGGATCCTGGAAGATAAGCGGCATCTGGCGGCGTATCGAACGTATCTTGCTTTCTTTTAATGTAGAAATATCATGCCCTTTAAAAATAATCTGCCCGGCGGTGGGGCGGTAAAGCCGTAAGATGCAGCGTCCGGTGGTGGTTTTACCGCAACCGGTCTCCCCGACAAGCCCCAGAGTCTCTCCGGTTTTTACATGGAAACTGATACCGTCAACCGCTTTGACTTCGGCAACCTTACGCCGCAATAGTCCCCTGGTAACAGGGAAATACATCTTAAGGTCTTTGACACTTAGAAGCGTATCATCCATTAATCAGTCCAGCCTTATTACCTTAGTATCACAGTTGAGTATCAACATAACACGCGATATACTGTCCGTTTACGGATCGCAGTGGCGGCCACGGTTCCTCCCGGCACCTATCAATGCTGTAGGGACAGCGTGGTAAAAAAGCACAGGTGGCGGGCATATTGATTAAATTAGGAGGCAGTCCCTCTATCGGTACGAGTTTTCTATCTTCTTCCTCATCCAATCTTGGTACGCACTTCAGCAGGCCGATGGTATAAGGATGTTTGGGGTGGTCGAATATGTCATCGCAGGTACCCGATTCTACAATACGCCCGGCATACATGACATATATCCGTTCGGCATAGCGGGCCACAACCCCGAGATTATGTGTCACAATAACCAGCGCCGTGTTGTATTGCTTGACCATATTTTGCATAAGCAGCAGCAACTGCGCCTGCGTGGTAACATCCACAGCCGTGGTAGGTTCATCGGCAATAAGTATTCTGGGATTACAGGAGAGCGCCATGGCTATCATTACCCTCTGACGCATGCCACCGCTGAATTGATGAGGATAGTCGTCGATACGGCGTTCCGCCTCCGGGATGCCCACCTGATATAATAGTTCGATGGCGCGTTTTCTCTGCGCTTCCCTGTTCATTTTCAGGTGGATTTCCAGCATCTCACCAAGTTGTTGAAAGACACTCAGCGTCGGATTAAGAGAGGTCATCGGCTCCTGGAATACCATGGCTATTTTCCCGCCACGGGTATAGCGCATTTCGGGTCCGTCAGCCGGGAAGTCCAGAAGGTTCTTACCATCGAAGAGGACCCTGCCGTCTTCGATACGTCCCGGCGGACTCGTTATCAACTGTAACGTCGAGAGCTGGGACACCGATTTACCGCAGCCGCTCTCGCCGACGATGCCGACTATCTCGCCTTCGTTGATCTCGTAGGAAACACCGTCCACTGCCTTTACCAGGCCGAAATCCGTGTAGAAATATGTCTTTAGATTTTCTACAGTTAACAGAGCCAAGTTATTACCTCTCTAACATATTATCCCACATGTTTATAATGTCCCCCTGAGCCGGGGGTCGAGAGCGTCCCGTAAACCGTCTCCGACCATATTTAGAGAAAATACAATCAGCATAATGGCTATGCCGGGCGCTACCGAAAGTGCGGGATTTGATTGGAGACGGTTGTACCCCGCACTAACCATGGAACCCCAGGCTGCTTCGGGTGCTTGAATGCCGATACCGAGAAAGCTGAGGCCGGCTTCCATTAAAATAACCATACCTATATTCATGGTGGCTAATATTATCATTGGCGGAAAAGCGTTGGGCACGATATGGCTGAACATCAGCCGCCAGTTGTTAAAACCCAACGACCGCCCGGCGATTACATAATCGTTTTCCTTAAGGGTGAGAGTCTGAGCGCACATTACCCGGGCGAAACCGGCAATTAAGGCGATGCCAAGAGCTATAATAATGTTCTTCATACCACCGCCAAGTACCGTGGCGATTACTAAAGCGAGTAATAACATCGGAAACCCCATGAGCGCATCAATGCATCTCATGATAATCGTCTGGACCCAGCCCCCAAAGTAACCGGCGGTTAGCCCTAAAGCCGTGCCAATGACTGATGCTATCAAAATGGTGGAAAAACCTACAATCAGCGTAGGTCTAATACCATAGATAAGGCGGCTGAGCACATCTCTGCCTACCGTATCGGTACCCAACCAGTGCTCACTGGAAGGTTGCAGTAAGATTTCTTCATAGCTTGGTTCGTAGGGGTCGTACGGTGCCAGCAACTCGGCGAAGATAGCCACGAGAATGTACAGGGCAATTATAATAAGCCCGAACAAGACAACTTTACGCCCGATAAATACCCTGATGAAACGCCGCCAACCGGACTCCGTGGGTCGGGCTTCGACGAATTTTTCGTGACGGGTACGCCGTTTTGCCATAGTTATTTCTCCATTATCCGTATCTTACCCTGGGGTCAAGCCAGCCGTAAGAGATGTCAACCAATAAGTTCGTCAAGACGACAATGATGCCGATGACAAGTACGGCACCCTGAACGAGAAGATAATCACTGCCGAAAGTAGCATCCACCAGCAATCTGCCCATGCCGGGAATGGCGAACACCTGTTCGATGAGTACGGCACCGCCGAAGATAAAACGTACCTGCAATCCCATCACGGTTACCACGGGAATAAGGCTGTTTTTCAAGGCATGTTTTATAATAATGGCCCTCTCACGCAGTCCTTTTGACCAGGCGGTGCGTATATAGTCCTGCCGGATGACCTCCAGCATACTGGTGCGGGTCAGGCGCGCGTTCGAGCCCATGCTGCCTATCATCAGGCAGATTACCGGCAGTATTAGCTTTTTGGTACTTAGCCAGAAATCTTCAAAGGGTGAAACATAACCGGCAATTGGTAATATTTTTAGATGGACTCCGAATATAAGTATTAGAATAATACCGAGCCAGAAGATAGGTATGGTGATGGCTGTATTAGCCACCAGGGTGGCGGCGGTATCTTCCCACCTCCCCCGTCTTACGGCCGCGATAATCCCGAGTCCAATACCGAATACGGCACTGCATAAAAAAGCAAATATGCCCAGATGAATGGTGATGGGCATACGCTGGGAAATAAGCAGGAGTACATCGGCTTTAAAGTGAAGTGATTGCCCCCATTCTCCCTGAAAGACATCACCCAACCACAAACCGTACTGGACTATTATATTCCTATCCAGCCTAAGTTCATGCCGGGCTGCATCCAGTGCTTCAGGCGAAAGGGATTCGATGTCGGAGGCATTAAGAAAAAACAGCAGAGGGTCACCGGGTACCAAGCGTATCACGCCGAAAACGATAAAGGTTAATAATAGCAGAATGAATACGGCCTGAATCAGACGCCTGATGAGATAAGTGGTCACTGCTACCTCTCATGCTTCTCCTGTCTTGTTGAGAAGCAGTTTAGTCTATTCTTTGATAACTGAATATCTAGTGTCAGCCAAACCGGGATATTACTTGTTTTTCTACCCGAACCGGTTCACCCCCGGGTATAACCCCGGGGGTGAGCTTCTTATCTTTAAGTTAACTTAGTGCTCTGACATCCAGACCGTATTGGCATTCCATACCTTTGTGCTGTAGGCACACCAGTCGTTATCCTGTACGTAATCGGCGAAAACAGCCGTATCCGGCCAGTCCATCATGTAAATGCCGACCGCATCATCCATTGCCTGGTGTGAGAGTTTTGTGTATGCATCCCAGGCAGCTTCGTCAGT
>CAYNDI010000205.1:0-4347 GCA_964395955.1 uncultured Dehalococcoidaceae bacterium | reverse complement strand
CACCACCCATTGTCCCCCTTTGAAGAAGGGGGATTAAGGGGGATTTTATGCCCCCCTTTTGATACGTTTCTCCAAATCACCTACAATATAAATATCAGTTCCCGCTGCAACCCGTCATACGTTTTAAGGAGTCTTCTTTGGCCTATAAAATTACCGAAGACTGCATCAAATGCGGCGCCTGTTTCTACGAATGCCCCTTCAATGCCATTATCGAGGGTGAAGACCGGTATATTATCGACCCGGATATATGCACCGATTGCGGTACCTGCGTTGATGATGTTTACTGTCCCGGCTGGGCTATCGTCAAGGCATGATGCTACCTTAGTCATCCCCGAAACGTAAGACCAAGTGTACCACCCTTATATGGGTACTAACCACCAGTACCTTTTGTTCCTCTACACCTTACTAAAGGACTATTGGTTCTTATCTCCGGCATTACTACAATGGAAGTAACAACTGTTTTAAATGTATCGGAGGATATCTTTCTTGTACGGAAACTCTGCGATGAAGAGAGTTTTTTCCATATGTGCTTCAATACTGATGGCTTTCATCCTGGGAATCGTCGCCTCGGGCTGGAATCCCTCGGCGGCAATCGCCGATTCCAAACCTGACCTCATTGTCCAGAATATCAATATCTCACCCCAGGAGCCGGCTATCGGTGACACGGTAACAATTACCGTCACCGTTAAAAATCAGGGTACGGCCAACGCCGGCGCCAGCCATGTCGTCTGTTATGTTGATGCCACTATCCTGGCAACCGAATCGGCTGGCATCCTTTCTCCCGGCACGATGGCTACGGAAACATTCACCTGGGAAGCCCAATCGGGTTCCCACGTCATCAAAGCTGTCGCCGACTCCGGTAGTGCCATCATTGAGTCCGATGAGACCAACAATACCACGACCTACTCCCTGACGACTCTGGCGCCCGACCTTATTGTGCAGTCGATATCGTGGGAACCGGCAGAACCTTCAAAAGGCGATAGCATTGTTTTCAGCGTTATCGTCAGAAACCAGGGCAATAGCAGATCACGCACTACCAGGGTAAATTTATATATTGACGGTACTTCCAAGGGTTACAAGGACGTTTTCCCTGTCGACCCCGGCAGTACCACCACCAAGACCTTTAACTGGATTGCCCAGTCCGGCCAGCATGACCTCAAGGCAGTGGTCGATTCAACTCAACAGGTTGAAGAATCCAACGAGACCAATAACGAATATACCTGTACTTTTTCCACCCTGCCGCCCGACCTTATAGTTGAAAATATCACCTGGTCTCCCGAAAACCCATCTAAATATGACGATATTACCTTCACGATCACCATCAAGAACCAGGGGATCGGCCGCTCCGGTGCCTGCCAGCTGGCTTATTATTTCGACGGTAATTACCAGTCCCTGCTGCAGGTTGACGCCCTCGAAGCTGACACCTCGGAAAATGTCACCTTCACCTGGATGGCACTCTGGGATTTAAGTGAAATTAAGGCAATTGTTGATTCCACCGAGATTGTTGCCGAAAGCGATGACACCAATAACGAGATGACTATCGGTTTTCTAATCATGCCCCCTGACCTTGTCATTACAGACATCACCTGGTCGCCTCTGGATGCCGGGGTCGGCGATACGGTAACCTTTACCGCTACTATTTATAACCAGGGCGTCGGCAAAGCCGGGAAGTTCCGTGTCGGCTGCTATATAAGCGGCCAATACAACAGCTTTGCGGATATCGAACAACTGGATATAAATACCGAAACCGAAGCAACTTTCCAATGGACGGCTGTCAATGGTGTCCATCCCGTCAGCTTTGTCGTTGATTGCACTGACCTGCTGGTTGAGAGTAATGAAGATAACAATAAGAGAACAGCGAGTATCCCGATTGACTCTCCGGACATATATATCTCCGGCGTTACCTGGTTACCGGAACACCCCTCTATCGGTGATACCGTGACCTTCACTACTACCCTGACCAATCAGGGGGGTGGCAAGGCCGATAGTTTTTATGTAGCCTACTATCTTGATGACGAATTTCTCTCTGCCGACTTTATAAGCGGCATACTGGCCGACTCCTCCATCAATGCGACCTTTGCCTGGACTACGCAAAACGGCCGCCATGATTTTAAGGCTTTCGCTGATTATAACAAAGCTATCCCCGAGAGTACCGAAACCAATAATGAAAAGACGGTAACCATAGCTCCTCATATGCCGGACCTGGCTGTCGGTACCGTCACCTGGTCGCCGGCAGACATGCCCCTCGGCAGTGAAGTAAAGTTCAGCATTGATATCGAGAACCTTGGTTCCTTAAGTGCCGGGCCTTCCCGTATCGCCTACTATGTCGATGGCGCTATTGCCGGCTACACTGACATTGACAATCTGAATGACGGTTCCAGGTTGACGGACCACTTTCTCTGGGTAGTCGCCGCCGGCTCTCACACTATTGAAGTAGTCGCCGATTCCAGCGATAGGGTTATCGAGGTTGATGAAGAGAATAATATAAAAATAATCAGTATACCTCCGTCCGACTTTATTGTGCCGGAAATCAGCTGGTCGCCGTCGCAGGCTTCCATCGGTGATAACGTAACCTTTACCGTTACCGTGAAAAACCAGGGGGGCAGCCGGACTCAGGCCTCACGGATAGACTGCTATGTTGACGGTTTCCTTCTCGGTTCGAACGATCTCCCGCCAGTAGACCCGGCAGATTCTACCACCAGCAGCTTTATCTGGGTTGCCGAGAAAGGCAGCCATAATATCAGGATAGTCGCCGATAGTACCAACCAGGTAACCGAGGTCGATGAGACCAATAACGAGATGAAGACCACTTATGCCACCTGTACCCCTGACTTGATCATTCAGAATATTGACTGGCTTATGGAAAATCCCCTCATAGATGACGAGGTAGTCTTCACCGTCACCATCAAGAACCAGGGAGGTGACACCTCCGGTCCCTGCCAGCTCACCTATACCATCAACGATAATCCCGCCGTCATTAAAGACATTGATTCACTACCCTCCGGCGACCTCTTTATTGAGGTTATTACCACTGACCTCAAAGCGGGATCGCATACGGTCGAGATGTCGGTTGACTCCCTCGATGAGGTTATTGAACTTGACGAAACAAATAATGAAAAAACGCTCGCTTTCTCTACGGTTGTCCCGGACCTCGTTGTTAAGATGATTTCCTGGTCACCCCGGGATGCCGCTCCCGGTGATAGCATTACCATTTCAGCCAGAGTGGAAAATCAGGGGAGAGACAAGGCCGCTAAAACACGGCTTTCCCTGGATATTAACGGGGTAACCGTTGATTCTATTGAAATCGAGGAGATGGACATAGGCGACGTTGTAACCAAGGAATTCTCCTGGACCGCCGAGAGCGGTTTACAGGAAATCAGCATTTCTGCCGATATCGATGGACTATTGCTGGAAAGCAATGAAGCCAACAATACCGGAACGCGCACCATCACTATCACCGGAGATAATACACCCGCCGATGAACCTCCCCCTCTATCTTCCGGCCCTACCGACGATAAAGGATTCCTCGGTGAATGGTGGTTGCTGTTGATGCTGGTGGCGCTTCTGTTTGGCGGGGCTGCCTTCATATTTGCCTACAAAGCATTCAAGAAAGAATAGGTATCCCCGGCTGTTCTCAGACGCTCCTCCCAATTAAATCTCCTTCCGTTTTAACCTTTTTTGTTAAAACATGATGACAAACCGCCGTTGGTGTCATATAATGGGACTGAGCTTGAAATAACCCTTTTCGCAATGAAGAAAATCGCCAGTTTTATCTACGACCATTCAAAACCGATTATTGCCCTGGTTATAATTCTTAATCTCCTTTCTCTGGCATCCTTTTTCCGTTTTGATCTGGATACTGACTTCCTTTCCTTTTTCTCTAAAGGAAATCCGAAAGCGGACGAATATCACCAGCTTAATACCAAATACCAGAGCGGTGAGACTATCTCCGTGCTCATCGAGGGCGACGGTTCGCTCCTTGATAAAGAAAGCCTGCTGGAAGTTTACCGATTACAGCGGCGGATGGAAGTCATCGTCGGCATCATCCGCGTTCAGAGCTATATCCCCCCGGAGGTGATATCCGGCACTACCGTCACCGGTGTCGACGAGGCATACCTGGAAGCCAACTACGATACCCTCAAAGACTTCATTGAAAACAGGTACTTCATGACCGGCCAGTTCCTCACGGAAGACCGGCGGAACGGCATCCTCGTCGCCAGTCTCGCTGTAGACGCCCCCGCCGGACCTACCGGCCGAATTGCCAGTGATCGTGCTATCGGCAATCGTCACGGTGCCGACGGCGCCCCACCAGTCCCGCCAGTCGGCACTCACTCCGCCGCCGTGTTC
>CAYNDI010000204.1:0-4359 GCA_964395955.1 uncultured Dehalococcoidaceae bacterium | reverse complement strand
ATCGGTATTGATATCGCCGTCAGCATTGTGCCAGACGGCATGGAACCGGAAGAAGCCATGGTAAATGCCGCCAGACTGTTACGGGAGGCGGTTGAAAGGGAACTTCAGATTTACTTTCCGGGAGAAAGTTGAGCATATTTGATTATTACAGTTTATATAGTGGATATTTCTCTTGTTCTAAGCTATTATAAAAATACCTGTACAAGACCTTAAACACTTACGTAAAGTGATACTCAGCTATAATATCTTATACTATTTGATTTTCATACTCGATGTTTTTTTAGAACGCGATTAACAAGGAGGAGTTTTATGCTTTACGGTTTTATGGGGAGGGTTTTGTGGGTAGACCTTTCCTTAAATAAGCTGGTGGAAGAGCCGCTGAACGAAAAGACTGCCCGCGATTTTCTCGGGGGTTACGGTCTGGGGGCTAAAATTCTTTTCGACCGGCAGAAGCCAGGTGTTGATCCACTCGGGCCGGAGGCCACTATTGGCATCGTCACCGGCATTCTGACCGGTACGGATGGTCTCGGCGGCTCCAGATACGTAATGGTAGGTAAATCACCGCTAACGGGGGGATGGGGCGATGCAAATTCCGGAGGTAGTGTTGGCCCTTACCTCAGGTTTGCGGGCTATGATGCGGTGTTTTTCACCGGCATCGCCGAAAAGCCCGTTTACCTTCATATTAATAACGGTAAAGCTGAAATTAAAGATGCCGCCCCTGTCTGGGGTAAAGACACCTTCGAGACCCAGGATATCCTCCGAGAAATTCACGGCAAAGACCTTGAAACAGCCTGCATCGGACCGTCAGGAGAGAAGGTCGCTCTTATAGCAGCCGTGATGAACAACAAGGGAAGAGCCGCGGGACGCTCCGGTCTCGGTGCCGTGATGGGTTCCAAAAAGCTAAAGGCTATTGCCGTACAGGGTAATATGAAAGTGCCTGTAGCTGACCCCGAGTTAGTCAGCAAGCTCAGGAAGAAACACACCGCGGCCCTGGGGGGTCATGTAACCATGCTCCGGGATTTCGGTACCCCGGCTATATATAACATGTGCTGCAAGGTTGATGATGCGCCGACAAAGAACTGGACCGGGGTTGCCGAAATCGATGTCCCTGCTTATGAGAACTGCGGTGCCGAAAGCGTAGTCGCCAAGCAGGAACGAAGGTATGGCTGCTGGCGCTGCCCTATCGCCTGCGGCGGCGTCATGAAGGCCGGGACGGGAGAATACAATTATCAGGGAGCCCATAAACCCGAGTACGAGACCCTCGCCATGTTCGGCAGCAATTGCGCTAATGACAATCTAGACTCGATAATCGCCGCCGGCGATATCTGCAATCGCTACGGGCTTGATACTATTTCGACCGGTGCCTGTATTGCCTTCACAATTGAGTGTTTCGAGAACGGTATTATTACCAGGGATGACACTGATGGCCTGGAGATGACCTGGGGTAACCACAAATCAATCGTGGCCATGACGGATAAGCTGGCTAGGCGTGAAGGCTTCGGGGATATTATTGCCGATGGCGTTAAGAAAGCGGCGGAGAAAATAGGTAAAGGTTCCGAGAAATACGCCATGCATATCGGGGGGCAGGAATTCGCGGCCCATGACCCGAGGGGTGGCTGGGGAATGGCGACCGGTTATGGGACGGACCCTACCCCGGGCCGGCATACCCAGGGCGGGGGCATGGTGCCGCCCGGCGTCGATATACCTCAGATTGACCGAAACGCCAGGAAAGGCCGGGGTGCCCACCATAAAATAAGTACCAACTTTTCCCATGCCACGAATTCGATGGGAATGTGCAATTTCGTCCTGGGAGGGTTTCCTCACATCGATACCTTGATGGAGTCTCTGAAAGCGATTACCGGCTGGGATGACCTCACCCCCGAAGAACTGCTCAAGACCGGAGAACGGATTACCAATGTACGGCAGGCTTTCAACATCCGCGAAGGTCTGAAGACGCCCTTTAATTACCCCGATAGGATGCTGGGTATACCGCCCAAGACAGTTGGTCCCCGCGCCGGTACCACCATGACAGAGGCAGATATCTTCAACGAATACCTTAAGGCCATGGACTGGGATATCAATACGGGTAAACCAAGTAAAGCGAAGCTTCTGGAACTCGGTTTGGACGATGTGGCTAAGGTGCTCTGGGGGTAATTTGAGGCAGACCGGAGGGAATGTAACAGCTGGACAAGAGCATGGCTCTATGCTAGATGATTTATGAAGCCCAGCAGAGAGCAGTTTCAACCTCAACGGTAATTCACACTTACCTGCTTGGGAGACGTCGTTTCTACTGCCGGTGATCAGTCTATTCTTAGCAGGATCCATCCTGTTGCTTCTTGTCAAAGTATTTCATAATATCGAACCCATGCAGCGGGCGGGCGAAGGCGCCCATCGGCGTCAAGTGCAGGTCGCTGCTCCCGTCGGGGCTGTCGCCCATACCGAAGAAGAAGCCGCCGTCGTGCATAATCCACGGGTTCAATATAAACGTACCCTGATTTCCGTTGCAGGCGTCCTCCGTCCAGCTCATCAGATACGCATCGTCACGCAACTTAACGTAGAGACAGGGTGAACTCCACATCCAGCCGCCGGCGTTGTTGGGGAGCATGATTGTCCACGAATACGATTCCGGTGAGCTGTACACGTGTATTGACTGCATAAAATCTCCGTAAGCCCAGGAAAACGCCTTGCCGACCAGCTCCGTGGTGAAGCCGTGCCTCTCTACTGCCGGAGGCGTCGGTCCACCTTCAAGCTCCAGAACGCCAAAAATCGCTTTATGTCCCACTTCCCAGGGCTTGCGCCCGTTGCCAAGCTGTGCATCGACGCAGGTTGCCAGCGTATTTGAGAAGTCGACAGCCTGGGTAAGGCAACGCAAAGGGTCGCTTCCCGTACAGATATGGCAGAACAGGATAATATCCCTGGCCGCTTCATAGCCTTCGTAAAGCTCGGAATGCCAGTCACTTTCACCCTCTTCGCGCCACTTCAGATGCTTTGCGTCGATGATATCATACTCCCAGGCCGGGCCATCATCATAACGGAGCGTGAATTTCTTCCCCACCATATAGTCGGAAACCTCCATTGTATTGAAGCTCGACATGATGGACCGCCCTTCAAAGATTTTGCTGTTCGTCTTAATTACTTCGTCCACCTCAGCCTTGGTGTAGTCTTTGTGCATGAACCTCGGGCGGTAAGAAGGCCGCGAGCCCTTGATATCGAGGTTAATCCGCTTGCGGTGTTCTTCAGTATATGGAATCTCCGTACCGTAATCGTTCAGCGGCTCCAGGTTGGTCGATTGTCCGGTAACCTCGCCTTTCCCGAAATACATGATATAGTCAAGTGTGTCGTTCTTATCAAAACCAAGCCGCATACCGATATGCCTGACCGTAAACAGGTCTATTACTTCCAGCGTAAGCGTGCCGGAATACTCATGCTCCACGCGGGAGTATATGTAGAGCCTGTCGTTAATCCTGATATAATCGGACGGCGCGGTGATTGTGATCCCGCCAAGCGGGTCGCTCAATTCGACAAACGAAGACCAGACGACCGATGGGAAGAAATAAAGCATCTCCACGCCGTTATCATTCTTCCAGTAGGTGCCCTTACCTTCGATGCGGTTCGTGAGAGTATGGCGTTTTTCAGGTGCGGGAGTGCCGGTATCAACATAGCCGAACATGAAGTGACGCCATACCTCACGTTTGTCCGGCTCGAACCCGCAGAACCACAGCTCGAAAGCGGTAACAAGGTTTGTCTTTGTATCATAGACAATGCCATAACCGCGGACGGTATCCGGTATCAGGTGCGTAAAGAGGATAATATTATCAAGTTCCTTTGCCGAATATGGCGCCGTCTCAGCGGCGGCTCCTCCCTCCGAAAGCGTGAGTTTATCTTTTGACTCGAATTTGTACTCAAGTGTCGGTCCTTGATCAAGTACGATTTTCAAGGATTTTCCCGACAGCGCTTCAGAGAGCGGCGAAGCGCTCCTGGCCATCGGTGTCGGTTTGAGTTTTGCCGAAATTTGCTCAGCAGTCAGTGGGGTGTACTTATTGTAGAAAGTAGATTTAAAGAAATCCATCGGGCTTGCTCCTTTCAAGCATTTCTCTCAGTCGCCAGAGTGTTCGGCGAAGAATACGTATATACCCGCCGTATAGTGATATTCATAACCCGTTATCGTAGTTAAAACAGCTTCAGGAGCTGGTGGTATCCCATAGCACTATGCTGTCGTACCTGATTATATTCCCTCCTCCATTGCTCTATCAATATCTGTGCCTCGGCCTGGATAAATTTGCGCCTATAATTATCAAATCTCCTTCAAGACCTGGTCACAACCGCCAAATTTCCCGCCTGGGGACTGAGCATAAAATC
>CAYNDI010000203.1:0-4365 GCA_964395955.1 uncultured Dehalococcoidaceae bacterium | reverse complement strand
CGTCGAGGTATTCCACGGTGGCTTTTTCCGAGGACAGATTAACCGAGGCCGAGACAACGCCGGGAACGCTTTTCAGGACTGCCTCGACGCGGGCAACACAGGAAGCGCAGGTCATACCGGTCACCGGGAAAATAGATTTCCGGGTAGCGATGCTGTAGCCCGATTCCGAGATAGTATTTTTTATCTTTCCCAGGTCTACCCTGGCCGGGTCGTATTCTATAGAGGCTTTTTCTGAGGCGAAATTGACATTTGCCTGAGCTACGCCTTCCGTCTCCGCCAGAGCCTTTTCAACGGTAGCGGCACAGGTGGCGCAGGTCATCCCGGTAATGTGAATCCGGGCTTTTTGCGTTTTTCTTGTGTCTGTCGTCATTAATTTAACCTAAAGTCAGTTATATTATAACCAGAGTAACGGCAGCATATCTGTGACCAATATCTCACATTATATACAGTAATAGCCGTTATTTCCCATAAGTCCCGGGAAATATATCATTTTATATTTTTTACTCGGATGTTAATCAGATTTTAACAATATGCTGTTATCTTTAATATAAAACAACAGAGAAAGGAGATAACACATTATGTGGAAAAGCAAGAAATTCATTGTCACCGTGGTGTTGACGGTGGTCGTCCTGGGCGGAATCCTGGGCGGGTTTGCCGTGGCACACGCGGATGACGAGGACAGCAGTCAGCCCCAGGCAGCCGGCACGCCGCTCCTGGACAAGGTCGCCGAAATCTATGAAAAGAACACCGGCGTTGCCATTAATGCCGATGAACTCCAGAAAGCCTTCACCGAGGCCGGGCAGGCGATACGGGATGAAGCCAAGGATAAAATGCTGGATAAATTGGTGGAAGACGAAGTGATAACCCAGGGACAGGCCGACGAGTTCAAGGCATGGCTGGACGCCAGACCGGCTCTACCAACGGATGAATTCAAGCAGTGGCTGGAGTCCATGCCAGACATCCCGGGTCTCTTCGGACAGCATGATAGAGTAAGAATAGGACCTTTCGAAGGCATGCAGCGTGGTTTCGGCAAGTTCGGGGGTGGTTTCGGAGGTAGGTTCGGCGGCTGGTGCGCCCCTGAAGTAGAAACAGAGTAATAAAACAATAGAATAATAACGTTCTTTCACCGAAGCGGGAGGGGTGCTTTTCCCCTCCCGCTTCAGTTTTTCATATTTTCTTAACATTTATGCTATAACATATATAGGTACTTTAAGCTGTGGAGAATGGGCGATGTCCGGAAAAAGGGTGCTGGTAGTTGATGATGACGTAAAAACGGTCGAGCTGGTAAAGCTGTACCTGAACCGTGACGGCTACCGTGTTCTGACCGCTTATAACGGCAACGATGCTCTGCAACTGGCCCGCGAGAGCCAGCCCGACCTGATAGTCCTGGACCTGATGCTGCCCGGCATCGATGGACTTGAAATATGCCGCCTACTCCGTAAAGAATCGGACGTACCTATCATCATGCTGACGGCGTTAACGACCGACGACGACCGCTTAACCGGCCTTGACCTGGGGGCCGATGATTATATAACCAAGCCGTTCAGTCCCAGAGAACTGGCGGCCAGGGTGCGGGCGGTGCTGCGGCGTTTACCCGGAGAGCGGGGACCGGAAAAAATCGAACATGGCGAGCTGATAGTTAACTTTCTGAAACACGAAGCCTTCCTGGAAGGCAGACCGCTGAATCTTACGCCGATTGAATTCAAGTTACTGGGAGCCCTCGTTAAAGAGCCGGGCCGCGTGTTCAGCCGGGCGCAGATTATCGAGAATGCCCTCGGCCATGATTTCGATGGTTTCGACCGCACCATAGATGTCCACATTCTCAAATTACGTCGTAAACTTGAACCGGACCCGCGTCATCCCAGGTATATCAAAACAGTCTACGGAGCCGGCTATAAACTCCTGGAGCACAGGGTTAATGCATAGCCTTAGCTTCCGGTTACTGGCTGCCTTTGCCATCGTAATCATTGTTATTATCGGCTCGGTGTTCTTTTTCACCTACCGGACCACGCGCGGCGAAATCGCCAGATTCGGAGAACGCGTGGAAGCGATGCAGGATAATAGGGTTGAGGCGGAGTTGTCCCGGTTTTACCAGTTCCAGGGGACCTGGGAAGGCGTGCAACCATTTGTCGTCCAGTGGGGGAAGATGTACGACCGGCGGATAATCGTGACCGATAGCGACGGTATCGTTGTCGCCGATTCCGAAGAAGGCCCACTCGGGCAGCGATACACCGCTGATAACCCCGGCCGGCCTATGACGCCGGTTCCGGGAATGGGACCTTCCATCGGCATTCTGCACGTGACTCGTGGAGAGATGATGGACATTAACCGGGCGGCGATGCAGATTACCTACCGTACTATAGGACGTTTCTTCCTCTGGGGAGGTCTGCTGGCAATCGGCATTGCCTTGCTGCTGACATTTATCCTTTCACGACGTATCCTGGCGCCGGTAAAAGCCCTTACCGTGGCTGCCGGGCAATTCGGCAAAGGCGACTTTTCAAGAAGGGTTGATTTCAAGGAAAAAGGGGAAGTCGGCGAACTGGCGCAATCCTTCAATTCCATGGCTGATAATCTCGAACGTAATGAGCGACTGCGGCGTAATATGGTAGCCGATATCGCCCACGAACTCAGGACACCTCTGTCCAACCTCCGCGGCTACCTGGAAGCCGTAAGCGACGGCGTTGTGAAAGCGGACGACGCTACCATCCGTTCCCTGAATGAAGAAGCCTCCTCGCTGTCACGCCTGGTTGACGACCTTCAGGAAGTAAGCCTGGCGGATGCCGGTGAGATAAAGCTGATAATCCAGCCGGAAGATATATCCAGGCTGATTAACGAAGCTGTGACCGTACTGCAGACCAAAGCAGCCGACAGGGGGCTGACGATAAATACCGAACAACCGTCAGCACTCCCGACAGTGAATATCGACTCGCACCGTATAAAACAGGTATTGCTTAACCTTCTGGAAAATGCCATAGCTCATACCGAGCGGGGCGGCAGCATAACCGTAGCTGCCAGGGAGCAGGACGATAAAATATACATAAGTATTACCGATACCGGCGAAGGCATTCCGTCCGAGGACCTGCCGCTGATATTCGAACGTTTTTATCGTGTGGATAAATCGCGTACCAGAGCTACCGGCGGCAGCGGCCTGGGGCTTACTATCGCCAAACGCCTGGTGGAAGCTCACGGCGGCACTATTGAAGTTGCCAGTCAACCGGGGCGGGGGAGCACCTTTACTTTCGCCATCCCTGTCCAAATAAATGTATAATAAACTTAATATTTTATTAATATTTTTATGTCATAGTGCTTGTTAAGAGTAAGCCGATATAAAAAGGCGGTACATTATAAACAGATACGGGAGAATCATATGAAAATCTTCAAGACACTTTTAGTACCAATTATTGTTGGCAGCCTGGTGCTGGCCGCGTTCGGCTGCGGTTCACCAACTGAAACAGGCACATCCGAACCCCAGATAGCCACCGTAACCCGGGGCAACCTGCTTCTGGATATCACGGCTGCCGGTAATCTGGCCCTTTCACGTATTGAAGACCTGGCAATCGAATTATTCTACCCTACGGGGACGAAGGGAACGATAGCGAGTGTCCTGGTGGAAGAGGGTGATTATGTGGAAGAAGGCCAGGTGCTGGTAACAGTGGATACCGATGAATGGGATGAACAGCTGAAAGTGGTAAAGAAGGCCCTGGACACGGCTCTGCGTAATGAAATTACCAAGGAAGGCCTGGTGACCGACGCCGAGCGCCAATTGACGGCCCTGCAGCGCCAGATTACCGTCGAGGAAAATGACCTGATGAAAGCCGAGCGCCTGATTGAGTCTAAAGAGCTGGCGGTAAGGCAGGCGGAAATCAATATCATGTCGGCTAATAACACACTTTATCAGATAAATAAGGTTAAACAAGCCCAGGATGCCGTCGACGGTGCCGAGGAATATCTGGCGGTTATAAGACTCATTATTCAGGGTGTCGGTGTAGGTGAACTAGTTACCGGATACGGTGTGGATTACTGGAACAGCCGAAAGACTGATGCTAAAAATGACCTGGCTGATGCGCAGGAAGCCCTTCAGGAGGTACTATCGGAGTATAATATGAGTTTGACCACGGATGTGAAATTACAGATAGCCCAGAAGCAATTCCAGGTCGAACAGTATATGTTTGCCCTCGAAGATGCGCAGATAGCGCTCGATGATGCCAAATTTGCCGTGGGAGATGCCGAAATAGCGGTGGATAATGCAAAATACGCCGTGGAAAACGCCCGGCAAGCTCTGGAGAATGCCAGATTAGACCTTATAGACGCCCAGACCAACCTGGAGGACGCCCGGGAGGATTATGATGACGCCATGAGTCTGAG
>CAYNDI010000202.1:0-4381 GCA_964395955.1 uncultured Dehalococcoidaceae bacterium | reverse complement strand
GTCGGCGAACTCTCCGGTGTGGTCGAAGAGTCCGTGGATTTTTATTTCAGCATCCTTGGCAAAGACACCATCGCGGCACAGGCCAGTCTGTTTTTTACGCATATCCCCGCCCAGGTACGCTGCCGCAACTGCAATACGGTCTTTATTCCCGAAAAATTTGATTTCCACTGTCCCAAATGCAAGGAGCAGCAGATAGAAATAATCCACGGACGCGAGCTGTATATCGATAGTATGGAGGTGGAATAAATAAGCGTAAAATACTGACCACGGTTTTTGACTTCTATAAGGTGATTATAGTAATGTAACACCGAAATAAGTAACGGCTGCCAGCCCGGCGGCGCACGGACCGATTAGAACAGAGAAGGAGAATCATGAGTGAAAATGGCATTTATAGTGAACTAGCCAGGAAATTGGGCGCGCCCGTGTCCGGGCGTTTTCTCGCCGTTCTCGAGGAAATGCTTTCCTCCGAAGAAGCAAGAGTCTGCCTCGCGTTGTATTTCCCGGCGACCTGCGGGGAACTGGCAGAGGAGTTAAGCATCAACGAAGAAGACCTCTCTCCGATACTTGATAGTCTGGTAGACAGAGGAATACTCACCCGGGGCAAGACACAGTATGCCTTTCACACGACCCTCCTGGGATTCCATCATGATGTAGCCGATACGGGTGTGCACACCGGGCCCCACGCCATGTCTCAGAAGGTCAAGGACCTGTGGGCAGACTTCTTTTACAATGAGTGGTCAGTTGACTGGGTAAAAATGGCCAGCGAGAGGAAGAAAGCCGGGGGAATCGGCATCATGCTGACGCCGGCCATCGGCGCTCTCGAAATCAGCACCAATATCAGCCCGGAGCAAATCCTGCCGCAGGAAAACTGGAAAATGCAAATCAAGCTGGCTAAAAGGAGAATCATCGCTCCCTGCGGTTGCCGGGTACTCTGGGGAAAATGCGACCACCCGTTAATGACCTGTTTTGCCGTTTTTGATAATTCCAGGGGCGAATATTATCTCAACCAGCCGGGCCGTTTACTGAAAGAACTCACTCTGGAAGAAACCATGGAGATTGTGCGCGCTAACGAAGAAGCCGGGCTGATTCACTGGGGAGTCTGCTATTGCTGCCCGGACGCCTGTGAAATGCTCTATTCCTACACCAAAGGTGGTAGACTTGACCTGGTAGAGCCCAACCGGTTCGAGGCTACGGTAGATGAGGACCTTTGTATTGGCTGTCAGGACTGTGTTGAAAAATGCCCCTTCAATGCCATTGAAATGATAAAGACTCCAAACTCCAAGAAGCTCAAGGCGTCTATCATTGCCGAGAACTGTAAGGGTTGCGGCGTCTGTATTGTCGGGTGCAAACAGAGGGCGATGAGATATGAAATAGTGCGGCCGCCGGAGTACCTCAAGGCTCGCGAGTTTCGACTTCCGGCTCCCCCACCCAATACGTCCGGTCGACGTATTTCCGTTAATGTTAAGGTCGGTCCTTACGGCGGTTATTACGAACTCGATTAGACTGACCTTTATTGAGCAACAATTGGATTCCTGAAACAATCAGGAGGAATATCATGGTAAGCGAAGATATATATCTTGAAGCAGCCGAGAAGCTGGGCTACCCGGGTTCGGCAGCCTGCGTCAAGTTTCTACGGGTACTGTTTACGCCCGAAGAGGGCAAACTGCTCCTCGAATTCCTGGAGCCGGCGACCTGTGAACAGGTCGCCAAAAGGCTGAACATGGATGAGCAAGAGCTTCAGGAAAAGCTCGATGATTTCAAACGTAGAAGATTGCTTTTCTACGGAAAGACAGAGTATGTCTTTAAATTCGGGATACATGTGTTTTTTGCGCGCATCCCTCATGCCAGGGACGAATATATTCCCGAGGGATTCTGGGAGGCATGGGCAGAATTCCACCCCGAAGAAATAGAGAGGTTTCAGGGCGGCATATCCAGCAGACTGGACGGACCTCAGGCTACCGTGGTGCCGGGGAGCAGGATAGTCCCCTACCGTTTAGCTTTAGAAGCCAGTCCAAAAGTCAAACCCGAGGATATCCTGTGGTATGAGGATATGGCCCAGATATTCGCCAGGGAAGAGTTAATAGGCATCGTCGAGTGTCCCTGCCGCAAAGAATTTCATAACTGCGACAGGCCGCTGATGACCTGCTACTACTTTTCCGAACACACGCTGGAGCGCGACATTAACGAAGATTCCGTGATGAAAAAACTCACCGTGGAAGAGGCGATACATTATTCGGACGAGCTGGAGAAGGGCGGACTGATGCACCTGATGGGTAATTTTGCCGGAATCCCGGACTACGTGATGTGCAATTGCTGCGAATGCTGCTGCGTGGTCCTGGGGCCCGCTATACGTTCCGGCAGGCTGCGTCAGCTGTATTCACCGAGTAGATATGTAGCCACTATTGATAAGGACTTATGTGTCGGATGCGAGGTCTGCACCGAACGATGTTTCTTTAACGCTATCGAGATGCGAATGACGATGGACTCGGACAAGAAAAAGGCGCATATCCTGGAAGAAAACTGCATGGGGTGCGGTTCCTGTATTGTCGGGTGCAAGCAGAAAGCGTTGACATTTGAACTGGTACGCCCGCCGGAGCATATCCCGGAGAAACCTCCCCGTATGGATTTTGCCTCAATGCCCGGTGTATCCATTGTGAGAGAAGACGCACTCAAGTAAGAAGGCTTTTAACAGGAATACCAGTGGTGCGAGGGCGGTCCGGGTGTTAAAGATATCCGTGAGTTTAGCGGCGTTCCTTGATGAAATAGAGGACGAGGTCATCATCAACCAGGACGTGCTGGCCAGGTATGACAAACTCGTTTCTATGACAGAGACCAAGTCCGTCGGGGACGTAACCGCGCAGGACATACATCCGCTGGGCGGGACCGTAGTCCGCATACATGCCGACGCCGATACCGACCCGGGGCGACCGCTCGAATACCCGCCGTTCCGCCTCGTCCACCAAAGCAGAGGCGATACCGCGACGCCGGAAAGCGGGCAGTACGCGCAGGTCATTGATTTCCGGGATTCCTTTTTCAATAAAAGGCGGATATTCAGACTGCCACTTGATAGTCACGTAACCGGCGATATCTTTTTTATAGTGCGCGACGAGGACCTCTCTTTTACCGCACTCCTGCTCTGCGTAAAAGTTCTCGAAGTGTTCCGCAGGGGTATCCCAGGGGCTACCGGCAAACGCGGCAGCGACGGACGGGATTTCTCCCGCTTGAAGCAGTTTAATATTAATCGTCATGATGATTACTCTCAAATTCACGTTTTATCAGAGAATAAAGGAAGTGGTCGTAATACTTCCCGCGGAAAAAGTAATGGTCTTTGAGCAACCCTTCTTTTTTAAACCCTAATTTCTCCAGTATCTTTATCGAACGAGCATTTTCAGTATGAGTAAGGGCGTAAATCCGGTGAATATTCATCGTATTAACAACCAAGTCAATGGCTTTAGTTAATGCTTCGCGCATATAACCTTTTCCCCAGTATTCAGGAAGGAGGTCGTAGCCTATTTCAATCCTATTGTTTCTTTTATCCCAGTTATGGAACCCGCAGGTACCCAGGCGAAGGCTCGTCTCTTTATCAATAATTACCCACCGATTGTGGTCTGGAATTTCACTGTTATACAAGTCAATCCACTTCATTGCCTCATCCAAGGATTGGATAGGTTCTTCATCATATAGATACTTATTTACAACAGGATTAGAGAATACCGCTAAAAAGAAATCGGCGTCCTCCGGTGTGATATTTCTTAACAGTAACCTCTCGGTATTTAAATCTTTGAAAAATCCCCTGTCCACTTGACCACCCGCTAATTTTTTACTTTTCCCCACCCGCAACCAGCTTTTTAACGGTTTCAACAATGTCCGGAGTAGGCGTCCCCGGCCCGAAGACGGCTTTGACGCCCATCTTCTCCAGAGCGGGGATATCTTCCTCCGGGATAATGCCGCCGGCGACGACGATGACGCTACCCGGGCCTTTTTGTTCCAGACCCTGCATAACCTCCGAGAAAAGCTCCAGGTGGGCGCCGGAGAGACAGCTCAGGCCGATAACGTCGACGTCCTCCTGGAGGGCCGCCGCGACAATCATTTCCGGGGTCTGCCGTATTCCCGTGTAAATGACCTCCATACCGGCATCACGCAGGGCACGCGCCACTACTTTAGCGCCGCGGTCATGCCCGTCCAGTCCGGGCTTGGCAACCAGCACCCGTATCTTTTTTCGGTTCATACAAAGCTACTCCCGGGATTCATTCTATAATACCCTGATATTCCATTCTACTTATACCTTTTTTGTCATTCTGGCCCCGTATCGGTGTACGGGGTAAACTCCGGCCAGAATCTATACCACCGCTCCTCCCCTGGATTCCAGCTTTCGCTGGAA
>CAYNDI010000201.1:0-4392 GCA_964395955.1 uncultured Dehalococcoidaceae bacterium | reverse complement strand
GAGGAGAGCAGCGACAAAGCAATCCGTTTCTTTTTCTCGTCATTCCCGCGAACGCGGGAATCCACCCCTTATCCCCACCACGGTAAACCGAAAACTGCTAACTGACAACTCCTTGTTCCTTCTCCTCCTCAACCTTCCCTTTATACTCGCACTTACTGCACCAGGCCTGCTTGCCGTGGTGGGTGAGTAGTCCGCCGCACTGGGGACACGGTTGAGCTAAAGGCCTGAAGTTAGTAATGAAATCACAGTCCGGGTAGCCGCTGCACCCGTAGAACGTGCGTCTCTTCTTGCTTATCCTCTGTACAAGTTCCTTACCGCACTTCGGGCACCTGGCTTCCAGCTTTACCTGGAACGACTGTGTGAACTTGCAGGTGGGGTAGCCGCTGCAGGCGATGAACTTCCCGAAACGCCCTGTCTTGATAAGCAGGGGCTTGCCGCATTCGGGGCAGGCTTCGCCCGTTAGTTCATCTGCCAGCTTCACCTTCTCCGCCGTTTGTACTGCTTTTTCCAGGTCTTTCGCGAAAGGCGTATAGAAGTCCTGGATGACGTCCGGCCATTCACGCTCTTGACTGGCTATATCGTCGAGTTCGTTTTCCATGTCGGCGGTGAACTGGATATTAATGATGTCCGGGAAATGCTGCACGAGGAGGTCGTTGGTGGCGAAGCCCAGTTCGGTGGGCTGAAAAATCCCCTTGACCTTGCTGACATATTCGCGGTCCTGGATGGTGGAAATTGTCGGGGCGTAAGTGCTGGGCCGCCCTATCCCGAACTGCTCCAGGTTCTTTACCAGCGTGGCCTCGGTATAGCGTGGCGGGGGCTGGGTAAAACGCTGCTCGGGGTAAATCCCCAGTAACTTTAGTTCGTCCCCTTTGGCCAGTTCAGGTAATGATGTCTTACTCTCTTCCTCGTCCTCATCCTTGCCTTCGCTGTAAAGGGTTATAAATCCCGGGAACGTATTGACCGAGGCCGCCGTTCGCAGCAGGTAATCAT
This sequence comes from uncultured Dehalococcoidaceae bacterium, assembly GCA_964395955.1. Taxonomy (GTDB): domain Bacteria; phylum Chloroflexota; class Dehalococcoidia; order Dehalococcoidales; family RBG-16-60-22; genus CAYVPT01. Next base: position 3,402 of record CAYNDI010000201.1, on the reverse strand, counting down.
CATGGTCCTTAGCTTCGATATCTACAGTAGTATTATCGAAAAGGGCTGCCGCCATCTGGCTGGCGATCATGCGCTTCCAGATAAGGTCGTAGAGCCGGAACTGGGTGTTATTAAGATACTGCTTAATCGATGCCGGCTCGCGGCGGGCCCGGGTGGGGCGGATGGCCTCGTGGGCTTCCTGGGCTCCCTTACTGCGGGTGGCATAAGCCCGGGGACGGGGCGGTAGATATTCAGGACCGTACTTTTCCCGGATAAAAGCTGCCGTTTCGGCCACGGCCGATTGTGCCACACGGGTGGAATCGGTACGCATGTAGGTGATAAGACCGACATTGCCTTCTTTGCCGATGGGCAGGCCTTCGTAAAGCTGCTGGGCGATGGCCATAGTCTGCTTGGCGGAAAACCGCAGCTTGCGCCAGGCTTCCTGCTGTAACGTACTAGTGGTGAAGGGCGGAGCCGGCTGCCGGGTTACTTTCCTGGTGTTTACCTTGAGGACGTCGTAAATGGCCTTTTCCAGCGCCTTTTTTAGTGTATCCGACTCCTCCTGAGTGTGAACATCGAGTTTTTTGCCTCCGACCAGGCCGACCAGCGTTGCCCGGAAGGACAATTTCTCTGTCTTTTGGCTTAACTCGACCTCGATTACCCAGTATTCTTCCGGCTTGAAGGCCTGTATTTCCCTCTCCCGGTCAACGATTATTTTCACCGCCACCGACTGCACCCGGCCGGCGGAAAGACGTTTCCTGACCTTTTTCCAGAGCAGCGGGCTGATGTTATAACCGACCAGCCTGTCCAGTATACGCCGCGCCTGCTGGGCATCCACCAGATGCATGTCTATCTCGCGAGGGTCCTGAAAGGCGGATTTCACGGCTTCCTCGGTAATTTCCCGGAAAACGACGCGATAGTACGGCTTGCGGTCAGTTTTTGTTACTTCAGAGAGGTGCCAGGCGATGGCTTCGCCCTCGCGGTCGGGGTCGCTAGCCAGATATATCGCCGAAGCATCCTGCGTCGCCTGTTTGAGTTCGTTGACCAGCTTGGTCTTGGCGCGCGGCACAACGTATCTGGGAACAAAACCGTTTTCTACATCCACGCCCATCTGCCCCCTGGGCAGGTCTCTCACATGCCCCAGGGAAGCCTTGATGGTATATCCCTTCCCCAGTATTTTACCCAGTGTCCTGGACTTTGCCGGCGATTCTACAATTACTAATTTTTTACTCATATCTTTATTCAACTCTCACACGGTATTCCTGTCTCAACTCCCTCGCTAATACATAGTTCATCGTACCCACCTGCTTGACCAGTCCCTTAAGCTCCATCATGGCCAGCGTGCCACTGACCGTGGCCGCCGGCAGGCCGCTCTTCCGGCAGACCTCGTCAATGTGCGAAGGCTCGGCGCTGAGCTGCTTCAGCAGCACCGTTTCGGTCCCGGACTCCGGCAGGACTTCCCGCATTTCCATCTGGCGGGTAACTGCGGTCAGGTTCAGTTCTTCCAAAATATCGACATATTCCCGCACCAGCTTGGCCCCTTCCTGGATAAGGTGGTTGGTACCCCGGCTGGTCGGCGAAAGGATACTGCCGGGGATGGCGAAAACCTCCCGGTTCTGCTCCAGCGCCCTATTGGCGGTAATCATCGCCCCGCTGCCTTCCCCTGCCTCGGTGACGAGTACCACCAGGCTCAGGCCGCTAAGAATCCGGTTACGCCGGGGGAAGTTTTCCGCTTTCGGTCTTGTGCCCGGCGGGTATTCGCTGAGCAACGCTCCGTTTTCCATGATATCACGCGCCAGCCTTTCGTTCTCCGGCGGATACACCGTATCCAGCCCGCAGGCAAATACGGCGATAGTCCTCCCCCCCGCTTCCAGCGCGCTCCGGTGGGCGATGGTATCCACACCCCTGGCCAGACCGCTGACAATGGTAATCTTATTCCGGGCAAGGTCGGCTACCATTTCTTCGGTTACCTGTTTGCCGTAAACGGTCGCCCGCCGCGTGCCCACTACCGCCAGACACCACTCATCTTCCGGTTGCAGCGAGCCGCGTACGTAAAGCACCGGCGGAAAGTCGTAGATTTCCTTGAGCCGGCGCGGGTAAGCCTTATCATTGCTAATAAGCACCTGGATGCCGTAGCGCTTCAACCCGGCCATTTCGGCGTCAGGGTCGATTTTATCACGCCATTGCGAAATAACTCTTAATGCCTTGCCGTCCAGTCCGGCGCGTTTAAGTTCACCGGCAGAAGCCTGCCAGGCATGCTCCAGACTGCCGAAACAGCTTTCCAGCTGTCCCAGCCTCACCCGTCCGATGCCGGGGATGTTATTAAAGGCTACCCAGTATTTAATATCTTCTTTCAAAGCAATTCTAATTCTATCACAGGGGTTTGGCCGATGACAAAACAAGTTTGACATCTGTCATTTATAGTTATAATGAAGAATCTATTTCCCGTACTGTCATTCCGGAGCAGGCCGGAATCCATAACTACCCCGCTCCCCTTTGTGTGTTGTCTATTCCCACCCTGACCGCCCTCGCATCATCCGCGGTTTAGCCCGTTCTGGTGTTACCGCCATCAGCTTGTTTTGTCTGCCAAAGCCCGATATAATCTAGGTATTCAGCGTAAAGGAGACAGGAGAGTCCTTTTACCGTATTCATCTCCTTCTTAATCCGGCTTATACGGAAGGGACTTGTTTTCTAATCGAAGATAATATTACTTAACTATGTCATATCGTGTCGTTAAATCTACCTGCCGGGGTTGCCACGGTGTCTGTGGTGTCCTGCTTCATATTAGAGACGGAAAGCTTGTAGAAGTAACCGGAGACCCTGACAGCCCTACCTCTCAGGGATATATTTGCGTGAAAGGAAAAGCGGCTCCGGAGCTTTTGTATCACCAGGACAGGCTGAAATACCCTTTAAAGAGGGCAGGTGAACGGGGCGAAAACAAGTGGCAGAGGATTACCTGGGACGAAGCACTGGACACCGTCAGCGAGGAATTACTTAAAGCTAAACAAAATTTCGGGGCGGAATCAATTGTAGGAGCCAGGGGGACCGGCCGACCTTACTACGTGCTGTTTCACCGCTTTCTTAACTGTCTGGGTACCCCGAATCGTCTCGGTTTCGCTCATCTCTGTTACGGTCCCCGGTTAATAGCCTCGGCGATGACGTGCGGTGAACTTCCGGTATGCGACTACTATGGTTTCGGCGGGGTTAAACCGGAATGTGTCCTCGTCTGGGGGTGCAACCTGACCGAAGTCGGCGCCGCTGACGGTATGTGCAGTCAACAGCTTACCCGGACATTGCAGGGCGGGGCTAAATTAATAGTCGTCGACCCCAGGAAAACCGGACTGGCTGCCAGAGCTGATTACTGGCTGCCGATCCGTCCCGGGACGGATGCCGCCCTGGCTCTGGGTATGCTCCACACGATTA
>CAYNDI010000200.1:0-4394 GCA_964395955.1 uncultured Dehalococcoidaceae bacterium | reverse complement strand
TCGGAGCATCAAGTTACAGCGGCAGATATACTGATTGGAGAGGGGGAAGATATTCTTGAGAGGGGCTCTAGCGCCCCTCTCGCTGCGCACTCCCCCCTTTGGGAGATGGGATGAAAAACTGCGGGATAAGCAGTTAATGATACGAGGGCGGCCAGGGTGGGAATTCTTCGACAGGCTCAGAATGAGCGGAGGGGATGGGGAATGTTCTACAGCCTAAGCCGCAGATGATACTGGGCGGCCTGGGTGGGAATAGATAATAACCGAGGGGGGCGGGGATTAAAACTCTATTTATCCCCCATCACCGCCACCAGTAATAAGCCCGGTCCGGTATGGGTGCCAATGACCGGAGTAGTGCGGGAACGATAGATGCGTTTTTCGGGGAATAACGCACCGAGGCGCTTGACCAGATGGTCGACGTCCTCCGGGCAGGCGGCGCCTTCCACGGCCAGCTCTTCGATATGGGAATAACCCGCCGCGAAATCGTAGAGCATGTCCATCGCTTTAGAGCGTGAACGCGCCCTTCCGGCCGGCTCAACCACGCCGTCCTTTATAGTAATGATTGGGTTCACCTTGAGCATCGACCCCATTAAAGCCGCCGCCTTGCCGACACGCCCGCCCCTTTTCAGGTATTCCAGGGTATCAAACGCGGCGCGTATCTCAATACGGGGAAGGTTCTGACGGACTATTTCCATGATTTCATCAAGGCTGGCGCCTTCCCGGGACGCGCGCGCCGCTTTAATAACGATAAATCCCTGCGCCATGACGGCACACTGAGAATCGACCACCTCGATGCGGCACTTACCTTCCACGAGGTCAGCACTCTGCACAGCGGCGTTGTAAAGTCCGCTGAGCTTGGAACTGAGCATGATAACCAGGATTTCATCCGTTTCCTCGGCAAGCCTGGCGTAAGTCCTGGCGAACAGGTCCAGCGAAGGCACCGAGGTAGTCGGCATTACCTTGCTGCCAACCAACTTTTCGTAGAACTCGTCGGTGGTGATATCGATGCCGTCACGGTACGTCTCCTCACCGAAACGCACCAGCACCGGAACGACGGTAATACCCAGCTCATCGACTATTTGAGGAGGGATATCGGAAACGCTATCGGTAACTATCTTTACTACCATGAAATCCGACCTGGCAGGCAACTCCTATCGATTTACTTATCACCGAGTACGGCCACACCGATAACGCTGGGGCCAACGTTGGCGCCGATTACCGGGCTTACCTTGGAGCGGTAGATGCGTTCCCTGGGAAACTTAACGCTGAGACGCTCCACCAGTGTATCGGCCTCATCTGGAGTGGTAGCATCCTCTATCGCCAATTCCTCGATATGTGAATAACTCATAACGTACTGGTACAGGTATTCCATCGCTTTCGTCCGGGAGCGTTCGTTCCGGATAGGAAAGGTCTCACCGTCCTTGATACCGATGATGGGGTTAACCTTCAGCATAGAGCCCATCAGTGCCTTCGCCTTGCCGATGCGTCCGCCCCTTTTCAGGTATTCCAGGGTATCGAAAGCCATACGCATTTCCGTCCGGGGTATATTAGTCCCGGAGAGCTGAACAATCTCGTCAAGGTTTTTACCGGCCCGGGCTGCCTTGGCGGCCGCGATTACCAGGAGTCCTTCAGCCATCACCGCGAACTGAGAGTCGAAGACTACCACCCGGCATTTCTTCTCCGTCGAGTCGATTGCCTTAGCCGCCGCCTCCCCGGTAGCGCTGAGCTTACGGGATATGGTGATGACCAGGATTTCATCGGTCTCTTCAGCCAGCTTATCGTATAATTCGATGAAAGACTGGAGGGGCGGGGTGGAAGTGGTGGGGAGGGTCTGGCATTTTTCGAGTTTCCGGTAAAACTCGTCGGTGGTGAGGTCAACGCCGTCACGGTATATTTCATTACCGAAGACGACGTTCAGAGGGACTACCGTAATGCCGAGCTCGGCGGCCGTAGCCGGCGAAATATCGGAGACGCTATCGGTAACGATTTTTACGGTCACTACTTCTTCTCTGCTTCGAGAATAGTCAACGCAATGGCATTAGGCCCGGCGTAGGTGCCGATAACCGGACTGATTACCGCCCGGTAGATACGCTCTTTGGGGTAAATCGAACTGAGCCGTTCCACCAGCTTATCGGCCTGGTCGGGAGTGGTGGCATGCTCTACGGCCATCCCTTCGATACCGGAACAGGAAGCAGCAAATTTATATAAATAATCCAGACCGGCACCCAGGGAGCGTACCCTGGTTAAGGGAGCCATCTCACCGTCTCTTACCGTAAGGATGGGTTTTACGGATAAAAGCGAACCTAAAAGCCCGCTTGCCTTGCCGATACGCCCGCCTTTGGCCAGATACTTGAGGGTATCGAAATAGGCGATAAGATGCGAACGGGATATGCAGCTACGGGTAAGAGCGGCAGCTGCGGTCAGGTCGGCGCCGTCCTTAACGGCTTTGACGACGGTATCCACTATCAACCCCATACCCATGGCTACGGAAAGGGAATCGATGACCTCTATCCGGCACTTGCCCTTCATCAATTCCTTGGCCTGGGTGGCCGATTGATAGGTGCCGCTGAGCTTGCTGGAAACAACTATCACCAGGATTTCATCGGTCTCCCCGGCCAGCTTGTTGTAGACCTGCAGAAAGTCGTTGGGCGTCGGTTGCGTCGTCGATGGTAACGCCGACTCGCTTACCAGCCGACGGTAAAACTCCTCACTGGTGATATCGATGCGGTCACGGTAAATGTCCTCGCCAAAGCGGACATACAAAGGCACCACGGTCACACCCAGTTCCCTGGCCAGGTCTTCAGTTATATCAGATAGAGTATCCGTAACTATCTTTACAGCCATTCCCCTGTACCACCTTTCTATTCAACGGATATTATATAGCTATAGTGCGGCTGCCCGCCTTTAATCAGCTCTATCTGCAGGTGCGGATACCGCTCAGTGATATCGGCGTTGATTTGTTCGGCCTCCTCCGCCTCCGCCTCTTCACCAGAATAAATGGTAACCACCTCGGCTTTTTCTATATTCAGCCTGGAAAGGAGCCGGTTAATGACATCCGCGTTGGAAGTGCCCGCCGCGATAAGCTCGCCGTCGAGTAAGCCGATAGGCTGTTTTTTCTTTATTTTAAGACCGTTTATCTTGGTGGCACGTATCGAGCGGGTAACCTCGATAGACTTAACCGAGGCTATGGCTTTCTCCATAAGCTCGGTATTGGTTTTAAAGTCCGCCTCATAATCGAAGGCCAGGAGCGCCGCCACACCCTGCGGTATGGTTCGGGTGGGGATTACGTCAACTTTCTTCTGCGTCAGCTTCTGTACCTGGTTGGCGGTAGCGACGATGTTTTTGTTATTGGGCAGGATGATGACGTTCTCGGAAAAAGTGGCTTCCACCACCTGCAGTATATCCTTGGTGCTCGGGTTCATGGTCTGACCTCCGGGCACAACCGAGGCTGCTCCCAGACTGCCGAAGATATCTTTGAGACCATCACCGGAAGCTATAGCGATAACCGCGGTATCGGTAGTGGGCATTCTTTCTTTCTGCATTTCCAGAAAGTCCTGGTGCTGTTCATCCATATTCCGGATACTTACCTGGTGGACCGTACCCAATCTGGTGGCCCAGCGGATAACATTGCCCGGGTCCAGGGTATGAATATGGATCCTTACCGCCGACTCGTCCCCAACGACAATTAGTGATTCGCCCTTGCGGACAAGTCGTTTCTTCATAATCTCGGGATCGAGTTTTTCTCCCTTGAGCATGAACTCCGTGCAGTAACCGAAGGGAATTTCATCGATTACGGGACCGGTTGTAGCCGGAGTAATGTGAGGTAATTCACTGACGATTATCTGCGGTTTGCGGAGCCGCATCAGTTCAACTTCACCACGAAGATACCGCAGAGCACCTTCGAGAATTGTATAGACTCCCTGGCCACCGGCATCGACAACCCCCGCTTCTCTTAATACCTTGAGAAGTTTGGGAGTATCGGCTACCGAATTACGGGCGGCTTCAACGGTCGTTTCCATCACCGCGATTATATCCTCCTCGCCCTTCTCAACTTCGGCTCTGGCCGCTGCTGCCGCCGCATTCATCACCGTCAGCATCGTTCCTTCAACCGGGTTACTCACCCCTTTATAAGCTGTAGCCGCTGCTTGTTCGAGGGCCTGGGCCAGATCGGCGCTGGTGAAAGACTCTTTCCCTTCCAGCCCCTGTGATAACCCCCGCCAGACCTGCGAGAGGATCACGCCGCTATTGCCGCGGGCGCCCATGAGAGCGCCTTTGGCCATGGCACTGGCAACTCCGGAGGCGCTGTGATCCGGCGCCCGGAAAGCCTCCTCCATGGTGGAACGCATTGTCAGCATCATATTCGTGCCGGTATCGCCGTCCGGCACCGGGACAACGTT
>CAYNDI010000199.1:0-4401 GCA_964395955.1 uncultured Dehalococcoidaceae bacterium | reverse complement strand
ATCGGAGCAGACTGTAAATCTGCCGCCCTAAGGGCTACGCAGGTTCGAATCCTGCTCCCTCCACCATGGAATAAATCCAGAGCCAATAGTATAGACAAATAGTAATGAAAATCGGTATAATTATACCGACGCCCACATAGCTCAGTCGGTAGAGCACATTCTTGGTAAGAATGGGGTCATCGGTTCGAATCCGATTGTGGGCTCGGAAAAAAGGGAGGATGAAATGGCTAAGCAGAAATTTGACAGGTCAAAACCGCATGTAAACGTAGGTACTATCGGTCACGTCGACCACGGTAAGACTACACTGACCGCGGCGATGACGCTATGTTTATCAAAAACGGGCACGACGACTAAGTACAGCTCCTTCGAAAGCATTGACAATGCCCCGGAAGAAAAGGCGAGGGGTATGACTATTGCTATCGCCCATGTCGAATACGAGACGGAGAAACGGCATTATGCCCATATCGATTGTCCCGGGCATGCCGACTTCATTAAAAATATGATTACCGGCGCCGCCCAGATGGATGGCGCCATACTGGTGGTCAGCGCCCCGGATGGCCCCATGCCCCAGACCCGGGAGCATGTCCTCCTGGCGCGTCAGGTGCTGGTTCCCTATATAATCGTCGCCCTGAACAAGGTCGACGCCATGGAAGATGAAGAGCTGCTCGAACTGGTCGAGGTAGAAGTCCGGGAACTGCTTACCAAGTATGAATTCCCCGGTGATAAAACGCCCGTCATCAGAGTAAGCGCCCTGAAAGCCCTGGAATGCGGCTGCGGCAAGAGGGAATGCAAGTGGTGCGGTCCTATCCTGGAACTGGTAGATGCTATCGATAGCTATATCCCGGTGCCGCAGCGTGCCAAGGACCAGCCCTTCCTGATGCATGTGGAGGATGTCTTCAGCATTAAAGGACGGGGTACCGTACCCACCGGCAGGGTTGAACGCGGTGTGGTTAAAGTAGGTGACGAGGTGGAAATCGTCGGTCTTCACCACGAGCCGCGTAAAGTTGTAATAACCGGACTGGAAATGTTCCATAAAACGCTGGACCAGGCGGAGGCCGGTGATGCCGTCGGCGCCCTCCTGCGTGGCGTTGAGCGCGGAGATATCGAGCGCGGTCAGGTCCTGGCAGCCCCCGGCTCTATTAAACCGCACACCTATGCCGAGGCCCAGGTATACGTTCTTACCAAGGATGAGGGCGGCCGTCATACCCCCTTCTTTAACGGCTATAAACCCCAGTTCTATATCCGCACCACCGATGTCACCGGCAGCATTGAGCTTCCGGAAGGTGTGGAAATGGTTATGCCCGGTGATAATATCAACATGAAAATCAAGCTAATTTACCCCGTAGCCCTGGAAAAAGGCTTGCGTTTCGCTATACGTGAAGGAGGCAGGACGGTCGGTGCCGGCACCATCAGCCGTATCATTGAATAAACTATGGCCAAGAAAGCTGAAGCCAGAGGGGTGATTTACCTCGCCTGCACCGAGTGCAAGGAGCGTAACTATACCACGTTTAAAAACAGGAAAAACGATACGCAGCGCCTGGAAATCAATAAATATTGTCCCCGCTGCCGTATGCATCGCTTGCATCGGGAGGCAAAGTAGGGCGGTATTGCGTATTAATATCGGAAGTGACCGGCGATGACACAACAGACAGTAACCAAGCGGAAAGGCTTCAAGCTTTTTAATTATATCGGCGAAATTGTTAATGAGCTGAAAAAAGTAGTGTGGCTCAGCCGGCGTGAAGTCGCTTACCTGACCGGGCTGGTGCTGGTGGTGGTTATTATTACCGGTATTGTTCTAGGGGTTCTTGATTTTAGCTTCTCTCAACTCGTGGACAAGATTTTCCTGGGTGGATAAATCCCTCCGGACTTTTATTGAGGTTGTCTGATTTACAGCACCAGCGTCGCCTTTCCCGATAATATATGTAGTGAGGTTGTTCGTGGCGGAAAATGATAATAAATGGTACGTGATTCATACCTATTCCGGGCATGAAGAGCGTGTTAAGAAGAACCTGGAACAGCGTGTCAAATTCATGGACTCGGGAAATGAAATCATGCAGGTGGTGATACCCACCGAAGATGAGATAGAGGTCAGGGGCGGGCGCCGGCGTACGATAACCAGGAAGATATTACCCGGCTATGTCCTCGTCGAGATGAAGATGAACGAGAGCAGCTGGTCGGTCGTCCGCAATACCCCCGGCGTTACCGGTTTTGTCGGCAGCGGCAATACCCCCACGCCCCTGGAGGAAAAAGAGGTCGGTGAAATTTTAAAGCAGATGTCCGCCGAGGCTCCAAAAGTCAAGGTCGGCTTCCGCCAGGGACAGAGCGTCCGCGTTATCGATGGCCCCTTTATCGATTTTGTGGGTACCGTCGATGAGATAAATATGGAAAAAGGCAAAGTCAAGGTGCTTCTCTCCCTCTTCGGCCAGGAAACGCCGGTGGAGCTTGACTTTTTACAGATAGATAAACTCTAAGTTTAAATGTCATTCTGAGGGAGCGGAGCGACCGTAAGAATCTGCTTCCAGGAATATCGGAGAATTAAATGGCAAGAAAGAAAGTACGAACAGTCATTAAATTGCAGATTCCCGCCGGGCAGGCAAATCCGGCACCGCCGGTAGGCCCGGCTTTAGGTCAGCATGGACTTAACATAATGGCATTCTGCAAGGAGTATAACGACCGTACGTCCGGTCAGGCCGGTTCCATCGTACCGGTGGAGATAACCGTCTACGAGGACAGGACATTCACCTTCGTTACCAGGACACCGCCCGCGTCCGATTTACTCAAGAAAGCCCTTGGCGTCGAAAAGGCCAGTGGCGCTACCGGTCATGAAGAAGCCGGGACGCTCTCCCGGCAGAAAGTCCGTGAAATCGCCGAGCTCAAAGCCAAGGACCTGAATGCCAACAGTATCGAAGCCGCCGAGCGAATTATCGAAGGGACTGCCCGGAGTATGGGTATTAAGGTGGAGTAATATGGTAAAAATCGGAAAGAAATACCGGGAAGTCGCCGCCCTGGTTAATAGTGAAACGGCGTATCAACCCGAGGAAGCGGTCGATTTAGTGAAAAAGACCGCCCGCACCAAGTTCGATGAAACGGTGGAGCTTCACCTGCGCATGGGTCTTGACCCGCGTAATGCCGCCCAGCAGGTAAGGGGGGTGGCTTTACTGCCCCACGGACTGGGCAAGAAAGTCCGTGTCCTGGTATTCGCTCAGGGTGAAGCGGAAAGGGTCGCTTCAGACGCCGGGGCTGACTTCGTCGGCGGGGAAGATATTATCAAGAAAATCGAGGGCGGCTGGGTTGATTTCGATACCGCCATCGCCATTCCGGAAATGATGAGCAAGGTGGGCAAACTGGGTAAAATCCTGGGGCGCCGCGGCCTGATGCCCAATCCCAAGTCCGGCACCGTCGCTGCCATGAATGATTTACCCCGGGTCATCGAGGACGCTCGCAAGGGCAGGGTGGAATATAAGCTGGACCGCACGGCCATCATTCATGTGCCCCTGGGCAAAGCCAGCTTCGATGCTAAAATGCTCATGGACAACCTGACGGCTATCATGGAGGCGGTCGTTAAAGCTAAGCCCAGCGGTGCCAAGGGACAGTACATTAAAAGCGCCTATATCACCACCACCATGGGGCCCGGCATCAAACTGGACCTTTCCTCCGCGATGAGTCTAAGCGCCAGTTAGCCTGAATAGTACACGTAAATTATCATTAGGGGGGCTTATTAGCCCCCCTTTTTATATCATCCTCTTAGTCTTCAAAAATATTCTTAACAACGTTGAAAACCTTTACCGGATAGACTGCATCGTAGGGTAGATTAAGTGACTTAAAGCCTTGTTCGATTATCTCCTTGTTGGGTGCCTCATATTCGCAGAAGAACTTGCCGTCCGTGAAATCGCAATAGGTCTGCTTCCAGGAAACCCCCTCGGGAAGAGGTGGCAGGTTCTTCAACATTGCCATCAATTGTTCCTCGGTCATCGGCATAGTGTGGACTGCTATAAATTTCGCCATCGCTTTAGCCCCCTTTATTAGTTAAGTTTAAGTATTCTAGTCCGGAAGCCAATTATTGTCAACCCACACATACATAGGACAATAGCTGCTTCTGGTTTTTAGGTGCTTAACTTACCCCCACCCCATCGGCTGTTATCTATTCCCACCCGAGCCGCCCCGTTTCTTCACCTGCTTACCCCATTAGTGATAACCACTCAGCCCCCCTCGGTATTGTCTTTTCCCACCCGAGCCGCCCTCGCACCACCTGCGGCTTAGCCCCGTAGTATCTCTCCCAGTTCTTTAGGCTGCTATCTTTTACAGCCCTGCCGAGGGGGGGACGGCGTTGTATCAATTGTACTTGCCATGTCACCCTGAGCCCGCCGTAGGCGGGCGTGAGGGTCTGGTCGGGTGGTTTTC
>CAYNDI010000198.1:0-4429 GCA_964395955.1 uncultured Dehalococcoidaceae bacterium | reverse complement strand
CCTCTCCTGTGAAACCTCGTCAGGAGAGGGGGAACTAAAGGGGGTAAGGTAGAATAATATATACATGGCAATATTAACCTGCTGCCGACAGGTGGACTTGATATTTCCTGCTATAGTATAATGGAAACGCTATTATGACACCGTCAAATTCTAATAATTCGTCACCAAAAACCCCGGCGAACGATGCAAATGCCGGGGTTTTTTCTTCGGATGAAAACCTGGAATCCATCGCTAAAAGGCTGCGCCGTGATATCGTCACCATGATAGCTAAAGCCGGCAGCGGTCACCCGGGCGGCTCTTTGTCCGCCGTCGAAATCATCACCGCTCTATACTGGAAGATACTGCGCCACAAGCCCGCCGACCCCAACTGGGAAGACCGGGACAGGTTCATTCTGAGCAAGGGGCACGCCGCCCCCGTCCTATATTCCGTCCTGGCGGAGTGCGGCTATTTCCCCAAAGGCGAACTGTCTACCCTGCGCCAGCTTGACAGCCATCTGCAGGGGCACGCCGACCGCACGGCTACGCCGGGTGTTGAGATGTCTTCGGGGAGCCTGGGACAGGGACTATCATTCGCTGTCGGTGTTGCCCTGTCGGGTCGATTGAACACGCAGTCATATCGCGTATACGCCCTGCTCAGCGACGGCGAGTGCGACGAAGGCCAGATATGGGAAGCCGCCATGGCCGCCGCCCATTATAAGGTCGATAATCTCACGGCTATCGTGGATAACAACGGTATCCAGTTGAGCGGCTTTAACCGGGATATCATGAACATCGAACCTTTAGCTAAAAAATGGGATGCCTTCGGCTGGCACGTTATCGAAGTAGATGGGCACGATATCTCTCAACTTCTCGATGCCTTTGACAAAGCAAAAAAAGTCAAAAGCCAACCGGCCGTTATTATCGCCCACACCATCAAGGGCAAGGGTATCAGCTTTATGGAAAATAACGTCGATTTCCACGGCAAGGCTCCCAATGCCGAGCAACTCGAAAAAGCCCTGAAGGAGCTGGCCTGACCATGGCTGAAGAAATCGCCCCGCGGGAAGTCTACGGCAGAACGCTGGTGGAACTGGGACGGGAGAACCGGGACATCGTCGTGCTGGACGCCGACCTGCCGCCTTCGACGATGACACATTATTTCGGCCAGGAATTCCCGGAGCGTTTCTTCAACGTGGGCATCGCTGAGCAGAACATGATAGGCATCGCCTGCGGGTTGGCCGCCTCGGGAAAGATACCCTTTGCCAGCACCTTTGCTGTTTTTGCCCCGGGACGCTGCTTCGACCAGATTCGGGTCTCGGTGGCCCAGGCGCGACTCAACGTAAAAATAGTGGTCACCCATGCCGGCGTAACCGTCGGCGAGGACGGCGCCTCGCACCAGGCACTCGAGGACCTGGCCCTCATCTGCTCCCTGCCCGGGTTTACCGTTATCGTTCCGGCGGATGGCATTGAAACGTCCCAGGTAATAAGAGCGGTAGCCGCTCATAAGGGCCCCTGCTATGTCCGCCTGTGTCGTCCCAAGCTGCCGCTGGTCTACGACAATAATTACCGCTTCGAGATTGGCAAAGCGGTTGTTATGAGACCGGGTAAAGACGTTACGGTGATAGCTATCGGCGTCATGTTGGCCCAGGCACTGGAAGCCGCCGCGGCACTGGCGAAAGAGGGCATCGACTGCCGGGTGCTGAATATGCCCACCCTCAAGCCCATTGATGAAGCGGCCATCGTTAAAGCCGCTCAGGAGACAGGCGCTATCGTTACCGCCGAGGAGCACCAGGAACACGGCGGACTGGGGAGTATGGTTGCCAGGATTGTGGCGAAACATAATCCGGTGCCGATGGAATTCGTGGCCGTTAAAGACGTCTTCGGGATGTCCGGCAAACCGGCGGAACTACTACAAAAATACGGGTTGACTTCGAAAGATATTGCCGGGGCGGTTCACGCAGTCCTCAAAAGAAAGCGTTAGTTTTCTTCGTCATTCCGGCGAAAGCCGGAATCCAATACTCCTCCCCAACCGGATTCCGTATCAAGTACGGAATGACATCTATCTTAATCCAGATAGGTTATCTCTGAAGAAGGCCTGTTCTTAATAATAACCTCGATACCAGCCTCCCGGAATATCTCGATAAAGCGGTCATCGTTGTATTTCCCGAAGGTAACAAAGCGCGCGATGCGGGCGTTTACCAGCATCTTGGCACAGAGCACGCAGGGAGTGTGCGTGCAATAGACGGTACTCCCCTCCAGGCTGACCCCGTGGAGTCCCGCCTGTATAATGACATTCTGCTCGGCGTGGATAGCCCGGCAGATTTCCTGCTGTGTACCGGAAGGAATCCCCTGCTCATCGCGGAGACAGCCGAGTTCCAGGCAGTCTTTAGCCCCCGCCGGCGCCCCGTTATAGCCGGTGGTCAGGATATGCTTGTCCCTTACGGCAATAGCCCCCATATGATGCCGTCGGCAGGTGGAACGCTCCGCCACCACCGAGACGATTTTCAGGAAATATTCATCAATATCGGGACGTTTCGGTACATTCATTTTACGCATGAAATAATCCTTTCCACCTGTTCTTTCAGTTCATCAAGGGAGGCATCGTTTAGGATGGTATAGTCAGCCAGGCAAATCGGCCCGCCCTTGTTGAGATTCTCGATTTCCGCGTAGTCGCGGCTGGCGGCTTCCTGCGGCGTTAGCGGTCTTACCTTACGCTTCCCCAGTCGCCCATATCTGGTTCCGGGAGAAGACCACACCGCCACGACGATTAAGTTATCTTTATAATAATCCTTGAGGAACGTATATTCCTCCCATGAATATAGCCCGTCCACCACGACGCCGGAGGTCTTCAGGGCGACATCGATACGTGGAATGCTGAGCTTGGCGTACGCCGCCATGCCGTGTTCCCGCCGAATACGCTCCCTGACCGGACGCTCGTTATCTTCGGTCAGGGGGAGCCCCTGCTTCCTGACTTCTTCATCGGTGATGTCGCCGAACCTGACCATGGCGAAACCGCTATCGCGGAAAAGCCGGGCGACCTCGGACTTGCCGGAGCCGGTCATGCCGACGATAGAAACGACTTTCATATCGTCCATTATAAGTGTTTAATGCCGGAAATGACAACGTTCTTGACCGGCTGTGCTATAATATTTGACATGCCGGAAAGTATCAACTTAGCCAGGAGTATTAAAGAGCAGCTACCCGCCGACCTTATTAACTTCATAAAGCAGGCCGGCGAGGCGTCGCAGCGGCAGCAGCAGCGCCTGTACCTGGTGGGCGGCGTGGTGCGCGACCTGCTCCTGGAACGTACTAACTGCGACCTTGACATGGTCGTGGAGGGAGACGCCATCGGGCTGGCCCGGGAGATAGCCGACAGGCGTAAAGCGAAAATCACCGTGCACCATCGATTCGGGACAGCTAAAGTACAGTGGGACGACCACAGCGCCGACCTGGCTACCGCCCGCGCCGAGACCTATGCCAAACCCGGAGCGCTGCCGAAAGTGAAGCCGGGGACTATCAGCGATGACCTTTCGCGGCGCGACTTCACTGTCAACGCCATGGCCATAGAGCTTAACCCGCGACGTTTCGGCGATATTATAGACCCGTATGCAGGCCGCCAGGACCTCGAAAACAGGCTTATCAGAATCCTGCACGAAAAAAGCTACATCGACGACGCCACCCGCATCTGGCGTGCCCTGCGATACGAGCAGCGATTGGACTTCCGCCTGGAACTGGCTACCGAAGAACTGCTGAAACAATGCACCGTCTGGCTGGGCACCATCAGCAACGACCGCATTCGCCATGAACTGGAACTGGTCCTCATGGAGGATATGCCGGAGAAAGCACTCCGGCGCGCTGATGAACTCGGGGTGCTGGACAGGCTACACCCTTCATTAAAGGGGGACGACTGGCTGGCGGAGAAATACGACCTGGCCCGCCGGGAATGCCTCCCGGATGGCGTACCAAATCCCCTGCTTTACCTGGCGCTACTGGTCTACCGCCTGACGGCCAGCGAGACCGATTCCCTGATTTCCACCCTGCACCTGCCCAGGACAACGGCGCAGACGCTGCGGGATACAATGTCTATCAAGGAGAAAATCAGCGACCTTTCACTACACGGCCTGGCGCCGAGCCTGATTTACGAGTGGCTGCACGGCTATTGTTTCACGGCGCTCAACGCCGTTCGCCTGGCGGCCGGTAACGCCAACGCTAAAGAGCATGTCGAGCTTTATCTGAACGTTTTAAGACACGTTAAGCCCGCCCTGAGCGGTAATGCCCTTAAAAAACTGGGTATCCCGGAGGGACCCAGGATTAAAGAAGCCTTGCTTGCCCTCCGCGAAGCCAGACTCGACGGTAAGATAGACAACAAGAAGGGGGAGGAGGCAATGGTGCGGGGGATGATGAGAAAGTAGTTTAAAAGGATTTTAACCTCACCCCCTTTATCCCCCTCTCC
>CAYNDI010000197.1:0-4459 GCA_964395955.1 uncultured Dehalococcoidaceae bacterium | reverse complement strand
AACGCTACTAACACGTTATTTTTCATCATCGATATTAACATTTTTGTACTTTTGTGCACTTTTGTTGTATTATATTGTGCTTGCGCTTGCAGCCATCAGGTAATTAAGTTACCTATAATCAGACTTACTTTAAACCCGAATACTACCTTTTTCTAACATTACCAGATTAGTATTGATAAAGGAGAACCAGACAAAGTTGCCTGTCCGGATTGCCATCATAAACGACAGGCGTTTGAGTGTCGAGATAACATGAGATAGAATCCGGCGAAAAAAGATGACAAATGAGTAGATTTTCCTTCCTCTTAATATTGGTATTAATAACGCAGGTTGTTTTTCCAGCCAGCGCGGCGGCTGGCACACTCGAGCCAGAAATAGCTGTCACGCCAGCGTATATTAACTTCCACCAGGTCCCCGTCAACACCGTCAGTTCCCCCGGGACAGTGACGGTAACCAATAATGGGGATGCCGACCTCGTTATCACGGACATCGAAATAGCGGGGGATAATCCTGACCAGTTCTTTATTGCCAGTGTCAATACGAACTCCCCGATAATACCTCCAGGTGGTTCAGCCAGCGGCACTGTAAAGTTTGCGCCGACCTCTACCGGTTTTAAATCAGCCTGGATATGCATCCATTCAAATGACCCTTACCGAGAAGTCGTCGGCGTTGAACTAAAGGGCACCGGCACCGAAGCGCCACCAGTCCCCGCCACCTTAACGCTGGAACCGGAATCCGCCGTGAACCAGCTGCCGGGCGAGCAGATTCATACCCTGACGCTGACGGTGAAAGACCAACTCGGGCAGGGTATTATAGAAACCGTTAACCTGTCTTCGGTCAACGGCACCCTGGCCATCAGCCAGATAACCACCGGCAGCGACGGCACGGTTACTTTCGACATTTCGTCCAGCGTTGATATCACCGATACCATTACGGCTACCTCCACCACCGTACCGACACTGTCCGATACCGCTACCAAGACCTGGTATACGCCGGTGTTCGAGCCCGATATCGACGTTTCACCGCTGACAGTCGATTTTGGGGCTGTACTCATCGGGGCATCGAGCGGCAGTGCGAATGTCTCCGTTACCAATAACGGTACTCTCAACCTGATAATCGAGAATTTAACCATTAATGATAGCCAGTTCTTTATTACCAGTGGTAATATCTCCACACAGATTTTGATACCGGGGGCGTCAGCTAATATCACGCTGGTCTTTACGCCGACTTCCACCGGAGCTCAGTCAGCCAACCTGACCGTACCCTCCAACGACCCCGATGAAAGTGAGGTTACGGTAACGCTTTCCGGCACCGGCATTATAACTCCGCCCATTGAGCCGGATATCTCCGTAAGCCCGACCGAAATCAATTTCGGCTCGGTGCCGTCAGGGTCGTCCAGTTCGCCGAGGATTATTACCATTTCGAACGTGGGAACCGCCAACTTGTTTATTCAGGATATCGGTACGGGTAGCTCTCAATTTGTGATTATCAGCGACAATGCCACCGGCCAATCACTGGCTCCCGACACCTCGGCAAATATCTCCGTTATTTTCAGTCCCACTTCCACCGGTTTTAAAGAATCCCTTCTGGGCATCTTATCAGATGACCCGGATGAAAATTTAACCACGGTTTATATTTATGGAACCGGTACTCCATCCCTGGTGCAGGATATTGCCGTAACTCCAGTGCTCATAGATTTCGGCCAAGTTCCGGTAGGCTCATCGAGCGGTGATGAGATTGTTACCATAACCAACGAAGGAACTGCCGCTCTGACTATCGGTACTCTCAACATCCTGGGCGTTAATCCCGGGCAATATACCATCATCAGCGACAATGCCTCGGGACAGGTCCTTTCGCCCGGTGTCTCGGCTAATGTTTCTTTGCGATTCGTACCCACGACCACCGGCCATAAAATAGCCGAACTGAATATCCCGTCCGACGACCCGGATGAAGACCCGGCGACCGTTGCCCTGGACGGCAACCGGCCACCACCGCCACCTCCGGAACCTGATATCGACGTTTCACCGCTGACAGTCGATTTTGGGGCTGTACTCATCGGGGCATCGAGCGGCAGTGCGAATGTCTCCGTTACCAATAACGGTACTCTCAACCTGATAATCGAGAATTTAACCATTAATGATAGCCAGTTCTTTATTACCAGTGGTAATATCTCCACACAGATTTTGATACCGGGGGCGTCAGCTAATATCACGCTGGTCTTTACGCCGACTTCCACCGGAGCTCAGTCAGCCAACCTGACCGTACCCTCCAACGACCCCGATGAAAGTGAGGTTACGGTAACGCTTTCCGGCACCGGTACGGCTCATGCCACTATCCATGGCACCGTCTTCGATGACCTTAATGGCAACGGTACCCGGGAAACCGGTGAGAGCGGTATCCCCGGTGTGAATGTCTCCCTGAACGGCACGGATAACACCACCACCGATTCACAGGGCCAATACACTTACAGCGTCACCACTGCCGGCGTATATACCGTAAACGAGGCCGACCCGACCGGCTACTTCTCCACCACGCCCAACAATGTAAATGTTAACGTGGCACTCGGTAATAGCTACCAGGTTGACTTCGGCGATACTCTTGTAACTCCTGATATCACGGTTAGTCCGTCTAGCATTGATTTCGGGCCAGTAGATTTAGGCTCATCCAGCTCATCCAAGACGGTGACCGTATCTAATATCGGGACAGCTAACCTGACTATCGGCACTATAACCGTTAATGACAGCCAATTTGTCATTACCAGTGATAATGTCTCCGGCCAGGCACTGACTCCCGGCAACTCCGCCAAACTTTCCCTTGTCTTTACTCCCGGCACCACCGGGGCCCAGTCAGCTAATCTGAGCATACCCTCCAATGACCCCGACGAAAATCCGTTTAATGTTCCCCTGTCCGGAACCGGAATAGAACCCGATATCTTGATAGAACCGGCTACGGTAAACTTCGGCCCGGTACCCGTCGGTTCTTCCAGTTCTCCGGAAACGGTTACCGTGACCAATATCGGGAATGCCCCGCTGCAACTCGGCACGTTTCATACCGCCGGTGCCGGCTTCGACCAGTTTACCATTACCAACGACAACGCCTCGGGCCAGATGCTGGCTCCGGGTGAAAACGCCACGCTGCAAGTCACCTTCAATCCGTCTTCGGCGGGAAGTAAAATCGCCGGCCTGGAAGTATCATCCAATGACCCGGATGAACCCACCGCATCGATAGCGCTTACCGGTACCGGGATAGTGCCCGATATCAACGTCACTCCTCTGGATTTAAACCTCGGCTCGGTCCCGGTGAATTCATCGAGCGTACCGGGAGTGGTTACCGTTTCCAATACCGGCGAAGCGCCTCTTGATGTAGGCACTATTCAGATAACAGGAGCGGATGCCGGATATTTCTCGATAGAAAGCGACAACGTCTCCAATCAATCACTGGCAACGGGCGTCTCCGCCAATATCTCCGTGAGATTTAATCCTGCGGTTGCGGGTGTGTTGGGAGCGCAGCTATATATCCCGTCGAACGATCCGAACGAGCCCTCCACTTACGTTACCATACACGGCACGGGCATCGAACCCGATATCTATGTCAACCCGACAACAATCGACTTCGGTTCTATTGAGGTCGGTCTTTCGAGCGCATCCGGCGTCGTTACCGTCACCAACAATGGCACCGACAACCTGATAATAGGCACTATCACCATCGTCGGGGCCAATCCGCTTGATTTCAATATTGTCAGCGATAATACCTCCGGCCAGACATTGAGTCCCGGGGCGTCGGCCAACGTGTCGGTACGGTTCAGCCCGACCACCGCCGGCAGTAAAGACGCCGAACTCAAGATACCCTCCAACGACCCCGATGAAAGTGAGGTTACGGTAACGCTGTCAGGCAACGGAACCGAACTTCCGACACTCAAGGCCGACCTCGAGATTACCAAGACGGACAGTCCGGACCCGGTGTATGTCGGCGATAATCTCACCTATACGCTCACCGTCACGAACCACGGGCCGTCCAACGCCACCAGCGTGAACGTTACCGATAACCTGCCAGACGGTACCACCTTCCTGTCAGCCGATCCGTCAACCGGCACGGCTGTTCACTCGTCAGGCAATGTTACCTGGGATATCGGAAGCCTGGCATCGGGCGCCTCGGCCAACCTGACTATCCTCGTTACCGCTCCTACGTCTCCGGGTAATATTACCAATACCGCATCCATTTCCGGCAACGAGCCTGACCCCGACCTTAATAACAACTCTACTTCTGCCATAACCGAAGTTGTTGACCCCAACGCTGTATACCATATAAGGATAAGACCCGAGTATACCAGAAGACCCGACGGGGTGAATGTCACCTATACCGCCAGGGCCTACAACCAGTACGGCGACCACCTGGGTAATGTGACCCCGACTACCAGCTTCAGCATCTCACCCGGAGCCGGAGGCGGCTGGACGGACAATGT
>CAYNDI010000196.1:0-4513 GCA_964395955.1 uncultured Dehalococcoidaceae bacterium | reverse complement strand
TATTTCTCTTCTCTCTTCGGCTCTGGCTTCTTTTCTTTCCTCGGCTTCCAGCTCTTCTCTTTTATATTGTTTCTCAGCCTCCCTTTTCTCTTCTCCACTCATCTTTTTTATTTCTTTTTTTCTTGCTTCTCGCTCCGCCTCTTCCAGCTGCCCTGTTCTCCATTCATCACTTTCCGCCGTTTTTCTATCTTTTCCTCTCGCTTCTCTTTTCTCGTATTCTTCCAGTTCCACCAGTTTCTCATCGTAGAACTTGGAAGCCACCTTTATTATATCTTCGGTTCTTTCACCTAAAAATTTCTGATTTTCAATTCTTAGCTCAAGGGAAGCGGCCCGGTCGGCGAGTCCTTCCTTCTCCGCCTTTTCTTTTTCCTGCTTCGTCGCGCTTATGGTTTTCGACACGAGGTCTTGGAGAACTTTGATGTATCTTCCCATTTCCTCCGGTTTTTGAGAGCCCTCGAAAATAGCCTTATCTACTGCCTGATCAAAGGTCCCGCTTTTTCCCGCCTCCTCGATGAGGACATCGAGATCCTTTTTGGATATGGCCGATAACGGGTTTTCATATAAATAATGACTGAGAAAGACATATAATTTTGCATCATCTCCGCACAAATCCTTCAGCAAACTTACTTCTTTTACCTCTTTCTCGTCCTCTTTCTTCTCCTTTTTCTTTTTCCACCACATTATTCCGTCTCCCTTCTTTATTTTTTTACCTGCCCGGTCATATACTGATTGAGGTCTTGATTCTATGGCAATATCGCCTTAATCAAGACTTCTCACTTCAATTCTCAATGAGGTAGTTTAATCACTCAGGGCTTTTGTGAATGATAATATATCCATGATGCCCGGTTGTCAACCTCCATCTCGGAATCCTGTAGTAATCTTTAACATGCGAACGTAACAGGCAACATTTTGCAATTAGTCTGCAAAGTCAATAAGAGTATTCTACCACCAGGCTCACTCACCCTCTCCAAAATTTGCTCGTGCTATGTGGATTATAAGGTGGTCGGAACGACCCGTCAACCAAATGCAGATAAAACCTTCACTTTCAACTATAGACAAACTGACATAAATCGTATATAATATATTCAACCATGTCACACTATATAAGTTCTAATTTGCGGAGAATTATCCTCATCCTTATCCGCCCCTCTCTGATTTGAAGAGAGGGGATCCGGCGGTTATATCCAAAAATTCTCCAAGGAGGAACTGATATATGGACAGGGTTTTTATATTTGATACCACATTACGGGACGGCGAACAGGCGGCGGGGGGCTCTCTAAACGTTCAGGAAAAGCTGGAAATCGCCCGTCAACTGGAAAAACTGGGCGTCGACATCATCGAGGCCGGTTTTCCGGTCACTTCTCCCGGTGACTTCGAGGCTGTCAGGACTATCTCTAAAGAAGTCCGCCAGCCATCCATCTGCGTCCTGACCCACGCCAACCTCAAGGCTGTCGACGATAGCTGGGAGGCCGTCAAGGGCGCGTCTAGTCCTCGTATCCACATCGTTCTGTCGTCGTCCGATATTCACCTGTTTTACCAGCTGCGTAAAAGTCGCGAACAGATCTTAAAGATGTCCTGCGATACGGTAGCCCATGCCCGTAAATACTGCTCTAACATCGAATTCTCCGCCATGGACGCTTCACGCACCGAGCCGGAATATATCTATCAGCTGCTGGAGGCTGTCATCGATGCCGGCGCTACCACGGTCAATATCCCGGATACTGTCGGCTACGCCATGCCGCGCCAGTTCGGTGAACTCATCGAGGGCGTTTTTAAGAACATCCCCAATATAGATAAGACTGTCGTCAGCGTGCACTGCCATAACGACCTCGGTCTGGCTGTCGCCAACAGCCTGGAGGCTATCAAGCAGGGCGCCCGGCAGGTGGAGTGTACTGTCAATGGTATCGGCGAAAGGGCCGGCAACGCCGCCCTGGAAGAGATCGTCATGGCTATCAAGACCCGCGCCGATTTCTTCGACCTGGCCACGAATGTCGATACCCGGCAGATTTACCATACCAGCCGTATGGTTAGCGACCTCACCGGATTTTCCGTGCAGCCCAACAAGGCTATCGTCGGCGGCAACGCCTTCCGTCATTCTTCGGGACTGCACGTCGACGGCATGATTAAGAAGTCGGTTACCTATGAGATAATCGACCCCCGTTCGGTGGGCGTGCCTTCGAGCAGCCTGGTGCTGGGAAAGACCAGCGGGCGCCACGCCTTCCGCGAAAGGCTGTCCGAACTGGGCTACAACCTGAAAGAGGAAGACCTGAACCTGGCTTTCGCCGCCTTCAAAGAGCTGGCGGACAAGAAGAAAGATATCACCGACCGCGATATCGAGTCGCTGGTGGCCGAGGAGCAGCGCACCGTATCCGAGGAGTACCACCTTGAACGCCTCCAGGTTACCTGCGGTGACCGGGGTATCCCCACCGCCGCGGTCAGGCTTATCTTTCCGGGCGGCAAGACGAAGGAAGACGCCGCTCTGGGGACCGGGCCGGTAGACGCCGTGTATCAAGCCATTAACCGGCTGGTCAAGGTGCCCAATGCGTTAACCGAGTTCTCCGTGAAATCCATCACCGAGGGCATCGATGCCATCGGCGAGGTGCTCATCCGCATCGAGAGCGACGGCGTTTCCTATACGGGCCGCGGCGCTGATACCGATATTATCGTGTCCAGTGCCAAGGCTTATATCAATGCCCTTAACCGCTTGATTGCGGCCCGGCGCAAGTCCGCCTAAAGCGGCTCCGGCAATATCGGGTTGTATGCTTTCCCGCAAATCGTTATAATCTGTTATATCCTGTCCCGGGCACATTGTTGGGAAATCAGTCGTAAAGGGGAAGAATATTGAATCTGGCAGAAAAAATACTGGCGGCTCACGCCGATAAAAATGAGGTTGCCCCCGGCGAATTTATTAACGTCCGGGTGGATATGATTGTGTCCAACGATATCACCGCCCCCATAGCCATCAATGAATTCCGTCGTCTGGGAGTGGCAAACGTCTTTGACCCCTCGAAAATCGTCATGGTGCCCGACCATTTTGTGCCCAATAAGGATATACCCTCCGCCGAGCAGGCCAAGCTGATGCGGAACTTCTGCCGCGAGCAGGGCATACACTACTTTGAGGTAGGGGAGATGGGCATCGAGCACGTCCTCATCCCGGAGCAGGGCCTGGTCCTTCCCGGCGATGTTGTCATCGGGGCGGACTCCCATACCTGCACCTATGGCGCCGTGGGTGCTTTCGCCACCGGCATGGGCTCGACGGACATCGCCGCCGCTATGGCTACCGGTGATATCTGGATGAAGGTGCCGCCGACTATTAATTTCGTCTATAACGGTGTCCTTGGCAAATGGATAGGGGGCAAAGACCTTATACTCTATACCATCGGTGATATCGGCGTCGATGGCGCTCTCTATTCGGTCATGAAGTTCACCGGCCCGGCTATCGAGGAGCTTTCCATGGACGGGCGCTTTACCATGGCTAATATGGCTATCGAGGCGGGCGGCAAGGCGGGACTCTTCCGGGTGGACAACAAGACACAGCTTTACATAAAGTCCAGAGCCAGGCGTTCTTATCTCGTCTATGAACCGGATAATGATACTGAATACGACCGTATCATTGAATATGATGTGTCCGCCATCGAGCCCCAGGTCTCCCTGCCACATTCGCCGGCCAACACCAGGCCGGTCAGTCAGGTGGGCGATATCGAAATCGACCAGGCGGTTATCGGCAGTTGCACCAACGGTCGCATCGAAGATATGCGGCTGGCGGCTCAGGTGCTCAAGAAGTATAAAGTAAATCCGAGGGTAAGGTGTATTATCATCCCGGGCTCACAGCAGGTATATCTTGACGCCATGACCGAGGGCCTGATTGAGACATTCATCAAGGCCGGGGCGGCCGTCAGCACGCCTACCTGCGGTCCCTGCCTCGGCGGGCATATGGGCGTCCTGGCGGATGGAGAGCGCTGTATCTCCACCACCAACCGTAACTTCGTCGGCAGGATGGGCAGTACTAAATCGGAGGTTTACCTGGCCAATCCGGCCGTAGCCGCCGCCAGCGCTATAGCGGGTAGAATCGTCAGCCCTGACGAGGTTGTTAAATAGGGGGGTGAGGTTAATTGGCTAAATTAAAACTGAGCTGGCGTGAAAAGCTGGTGTCGACCACACAGAAACAAAACCTGCCCCAGGTGGTGGAAGTCGATGAGAGGATGAGCAAAAAATTCGGTGAGGGCACCTGCGTTATCCCCTCGCCACTGGAGGTGGACGCCCTGATGAAAAGTGTACCGCCAGGAAAGCTCATCACCATCAACCAGATCCGCGAATTCATGGCGAAGAAATACAATGCCACCTTCGGCTGACCGATAACCACCGGCATCTTTGTCGGTATCGCGGCCCGTGCGGCCGAAGAAGACGCCGCCGAAGGCAAAAAGGATATCAATCCTTATTGGCGGACTCTAAAAGGCAAAGGAGAGCTCAACGATAAATATCCCGGCGGCGTTACCGACCAGTCCGCCAGGCT
>CAYNDI010000195.1:0-4517 GCA_964395955.1 uncultured Dehalococcoidaceae bacterium | reverse complement strand
GGTCTTGTGACATGGTGTCTGTCTGCGTCTCAGAGATATATAACAGGATAGGGTCTCCGGGTAGGAGACGAATGACAATGAAAACCAGGAAGGTGATGATGATGATTACGAAAAGAGCTTGTATTAAGCGACGGATTATATATGTACCCATATCGGTTATTGTATCAAACTCAGTCAAGATGTTTATAGGTTGGTTTCACAGATATCGCCTGTTCTATTTAATAGCGACGCGGTAAAACCCACACTATGCTTATCTTGGCGCGGCTGGATCTTACTGACACAGCCGCGCTATTTAAAGCGGTATGCTCTCGTGTCTCTAGTTTTCTTCAGACGATCGAATGTCTCGCGGTCTGGTTATTAGTCCTGGCTAATCCATACTTTATTGGTGTTCCAAGTAAAGCCGTCACCATGCGTGCCGACGCCCATTTCATGTACCAAGGGATCGAGGACGTAGACTTCGTTCACTGCCCATAGTGGTATAGCTACGACGTAATCTTCGAAATCCTTGACCATTTCCTGGGCTAACGGTATGTATACGTCGGGGTCGGGTGACTTCAACATCGCGTCCATTTTTTCAAACCACCCCTCCGGGTAGCCCAATACCGGCGTGGAAAACATACTGGTAGGCAGGAAATACCTCTCAAGCATGGCACAGTAGTTGAAGTCGGTAGCGGCAAACGTCACGTAGAAGAGGCCGTTATACCAGCCGCCGGACATACCGGTTTCCATCCACTTGGGAGGGCTCACGACATCGAGCGTCGCCTCAATGCCGACTTTGGCCAGGTCGGCCTGTATGGCTAACAGCGGGTCCTGAGGGAACATCGACGCGGTGACGATGGTTATAGGAAATCCGTCGGGGTAGCCGGCTTCAGCGAGGAGTTGCTTGGCCTTGTCCGGGTCGTACGGGAAGAATTCACCGGGGATATGGCCGAACTGCTCCGGCACGTTGGGCTGGTAAACCACTTCCCAGGTGCCGAAGCCCAGAGTATCGACAATTTCCTGGCGGTTGATGGCTTGGGCGACGGCCTGGCGGACTTTCAGTTTGGAGAATGGAGATTCCTCGTGGAGGGTGTCCGGCATCAAATGCATGATGGGACCGCGGCGGGTCTCTCTCTTGTAGCCTGACTTCGTCACCAAGTCGTAGGATGTCTTGGCATCGGCGCTCTCCCAGACTTGGGCATCGCCTGCCTGGAAGGCCATGGCGGCCGTGGTGACGTCAACAATAAAGATATACTCGATGCCATCAATCCTGGCCTTGTCTCCCCAGTAATCGTCAAACCTTTCGTACTCAAGCGAGGTATCGCGGACGAAGCTCTTGAACTTGAAGGGGCCGGTGCCGACAGGATTGACGTTCGCCCAGTCAATGCCATTCTCTTGGACTGCCGTCGGGGATATCATGCCGTACCCCGTGGTCAGCTGGGTATTCGTGTAGGAATCCGGTTTCAGGTTGATACGAACGGTATAATCATCGAGAGCCTCGACAGAACTCCAGGCCGCCGCGGCTCCGGTGCCGCGCTCAAGGTATATATCCAGGTTCCACTTAGCGGCCCCGGCATTGAAAGAGGTGCCGTCATGGAACTTGACTCCCTCTCGCAGGTAAAAGGTGATGGAAGAGAGGTCTTCGGCGGTCTCCCAGGAGGTTGCCAGCTTAGGGGACAGGTTGCCATGGATGTCGGAATCAAAGAATCCTTCCAGCCAGGGCACGTTGATAAAACCGGGGGCGTTACTGGAGAGCTGGGCAGGGTAACCGAAGACAGAGGGGGAATTGGGGCTGATAATTTTCAGGATGCCGCCAGTTTGTATGGTTGGAGCCGGAGTCGTGGTTTTTGGCGGAGTCGTGGTTTTTGGCGGAGTCGTGGTTTTTGGCGGAGTCGTGGTTTCCGGCGGAGTCGTGGTTTCCGGCGGAGTCGTTGGCGCCGGTTCACCGCAGCCAATCAATAAAAAGGCACACACTATCAGGGCCACTACAGAAAAGTACAGCTTTTTCATATTACCTCCTGAGAATAAAATTCGATTCAGGTTTGTAAAATCTCAGTATTTTTATATGTTGTAAGAAAATATGTATATTGCGCCTGATTATTTCATCTTAAGTAAAACATCACATATATAGAGAATCAATGACTCATTTCAGCTATTCGACCTACAGTGACTTTATAATGGGCTAAGTAAATTGGAAATTAAGGGATTTCACGTATAACATTGTGTATAGAGGACTGCCTTGATTAATAAGAGCCCAGTTAACGGCAATATTGAAATAAACGGCAACTACGCGATGAACTTCTTCGGAAGGGTGCAGGGGCAAGTGCTTTTTTCAGTAAGTAGCAGTGACCTCGGGTAAGTAGTTGGCCCTTAAGATAACAGAGCGTCCGAGTATTTCAGTAGATTGGCAAGTTTAGCCCTACTATCGAGCCCCGTCTTCTCGAAAATACTCTTCAGGTGGTTTTGAACGGTAAACGGGCTTAGGCAAAGTTTGTCGGCGATTTGTTTATTGGACAACCCGATAGCAACATATTGCGCAACGACTTCTTCTCTCTCACTTAATTTTTCTTCCGTGTTTAGAAACTCTTCTACGCTGGTTCCATATTTGGATAATTCGTTCAGGAAGATGATAAAACGCGGAACCGGCAGCTTGTTCGTTGGCCAGACGGTGGAAAAATACTGTAAATAGTATCTCTTATTGGGTCTGATATTGATAATTTTATTGCTATGGCTTTTTAAGGAATCGCTGTTATTTTGTAGCGTTTTCATATTCATACAGTCCTGTATAACTATTCGGGGAATAATAGTATCCACGGAGCTATCTTCATTCAATGCCTTCGCTCTCATGCCGTTCATTAACAAGCAAAATAGCTTGGCCTTGGAATTAAGATAAAGAGGTTTGAACTCGGAGTCTAGCAGGATCATTCCTTCTGAGTAAGATTCCATCCATTGTTCTAACAACATTCGTTCCTCATTATTTCTTAAGAATCTGTTAGCTGTATCGAATATATTGTTGAGATACGGTACCAATAATGAGGCCTTCTGTGTATCTTTCTTATTAAAGTTTGGATGTTCTTTAAAGCGCTGTAAAGAAATCGCCCCGAATACGCTATCCTTCGAATAAAGGCGGATGATTAATTCACCAAGCAGGTTTTGTGGTCTTAGGAAAAAATTGTAATAGTCGAGTTTTATCATTTGTGAATAGGGTATGACATCGTCGGTCTTGAAGACGGGATTTTTGGTGTTGTTGTAAAACTGCATGCGATAAAGGGGATCATAACGCCAGAAGTAATCTGCATATTGATTTAGAAATGTCCTATCCCTGCGTAGAACGTAGGAATTTGCGAGGTCTAGCCCATTTTCACTATTATCTGTAGAAAGAAAAACGATGTCATCTGCCTTAAACGATTTGAGGATCTCAAAAAGTATGCCTTCTATCTTCACATCGTTTTTCAGACATGCTACGCAACGATTGAACAAATTAAGGACATCATGATAATCGTTTTTATTGAGCGTATACATGGCAGAATTCATTTATTCTTACGTTTGCATTTGTTTAAGTATTATAGAAAAATGATTTGTATTAATTTATATATCATAAATCCAAATAATGTCAAGAGGCTGGTGATTATATCTTCCTGCAGCCAGTGAACATATTTACATACATCATACACTTTAAATGAAATCGGGTAACAAATCTTACTGAATCTTGATTTGGTTCCTATATTCGGTTACTTGATTAAATACTAAAAGAATAAAAAAGACCAAATTGAACTAAATAACGGTCTACACAATCTCTAATAGGTGCTCAATCCCTATATCGCATTACTACCCTGACTCCCATTTTTGCTTGCAAACGTTGCATTGATAGATGCGTATTATTTTCTGGCGCGTAAAAACGTTTGAGTCCTGATATTCCTCTATCAGACGCAGCGTCCCCCTCCTGCCACAGTTCGGGCACGTTCGTGGGGGAGGTAAAGTATATTCTCGCCTGAACATTTTATACCTCTTATCTGCGGTTATTTATTGTTATCTAGTTACTGGTCTTCCGCCCGCTCTTCGAGCCCTAGGTTTTCGACCACCAGGGTTTTTAGCGGCCGGCGTTAACTCCAACATTGCTCTTAATGCATCGTTACGTGTTGCATCGACACCCCCCAGTTTAGATGCCTTATCACCAAGCCCTCTATATACGTCATCGTCTACACGTATCACATGCCTTTTTTGTTGATTTTCTTTATCCTTGGTATCCAATTACTGGCTTCTCCTTATGCAATATTGTATAGCCATATTGTATTGCCATGCTTTATGAGACGCAAGGAGTCTAACTATGATAGCATAATTGTTTTAAGCCCGTTTTCATAGTTAGACTCTTGTTCAATGCTTAGACCAATGTTACTTTTAAATTAGCGTTTTGGCATCAAACGAGGTAAGAACGTCTTGGTATATTTATTAACAAAAGGTCGGAATTTACAACTGAGGTAACATTTGCTTAAATTGTTTAATATGAAATAAAAGGGAGTTATAGTTGATATTACTAT
>CAYNDI010000194.1:0-4576 GCA_964395955.1 uncultured Dehalococcoidaceae bacterium | reverse complement strand
AAGCCCAGATAGAGGAGACCACCTCCGACTTCGACCGCGAGAAGCTCCAGGAGAGGCTGGCCAAGCTGGCCGGCGGAGTGGCCGTTGTTAAAGTCGGTGCCTCTACCGAGGTCGAACTCAAAGAGAAAAAACACCGCGTCGAGGACGCACTCTCGGCAACCCAGGCCGCCGTCGAGGAAGGCATCCTGCCCGGCGGTGGTGTCGGCCTGCTGAACGCCGTCAAGGTGCTGGATAAACTGCAAGTTTCCGGCGACGAGGCTACCGGTGTCGATGTCATACGCAAGGCTGTTACCGAGCCGCTGCGCTGGATTGCTTCTAATGCCGGTAAGGACGGGTCGGTCATCATCGATACCGTTAAGAAGAGCGCCAAGGGTGTCGGTTACGATGCCGAGAATGATGAGTTCGGTAATATGGTGGAAAAGGGCATCATCGACCCGACCAAGGTAGTGCGAACCGGACTGGAGAACGCCGCCAGCATCGCGGTGATGGTCCTGGTTACCGAAGCGCTGGTCTCCGATATCCCCGAGAAGCAGGAAGCTCCGGCAGGCGGTATGCCGGGAGGCATGAACGGTATGGGCGGCATGGGCGGCATGATGTAAGCCGATAACCTGTCATAAAAAGATATTGAGGAGGGGGCGTATGCCCCCTCCTTTTTTTACGGAATGGGGAATGCTGGACTGAACACTTCGGGATAAGCAGAGGGTGACCCGAGGGCGGTTTGGGCGGCAAAAGATAACAAGCGAAAACGCCAGATTATAAAATCTATCGGTACATCCAAAAGGCTTTACATATGAAATGTTGACGGGGCAGTTCATTATAGCTATTATCTGATATGATGGGTACGACCAAGAAGAAGCAGCCTGCGGAAAAAGACAGGCAAACCACGGACGAAAAACCGAATCTGGACGAATATTATCATCTATGGCTACTGCTGGCCCAGACCAGAGCGGCCATATACAAGGTCAGGCATAAAGAAGTGGGGCAGTATCTCCACCCCAATCAAGCGGCTGCCCTCGTTTCTATCTGGGCGCTGAACGGGCAGGTTACTCCGGCCGCATTGTCCCGACGTCTTTTCCTGGAACCTCATACAGTTTCCGAACTCATCATCAGGATGCAGAAGAAAGGACTCGTCACGAAGAAACGGGACAAAGAGAGAGGGACAGTAGTCAGAATCTTCATAACGAAAAAGGGACAGGAAGTCTGCCGGCGGGTAATGGGACAGGACCTGATACGTCAAATAATGTCCAGGCTATCCGACGAACAGCGTGAGCAACTCCATACGTGCCTGGAAATATTATTCAACGAGGCGCTAAAAGAACTCTGTCTGGAAGGACAGATACCGCCGCTTCCCTGAACCCGTACGAGTATTCCAAAAACAAATACCATATTCGCGACACAACGATGCAGGAGTTAGTCATATAGGCATCATCGGTCTGATTATAAGTCTGATTGCGGGATTTTTCCTGTTGATAGGGCTAATACCGTTCCTCGGCTGGACAAACTGGTTCACCACGCTGCCCGCCGCCGTCCTGGGAGCCATAGTCAGTGGTGTAGCCATCTCCCGTTCCCGACGAGGTCCGGCGGTTGCCGGTCTGGTCATCAGCCTGGCGGTATTCGCCGTTGCTCTGGTCAGATTGTTTATTGGCGGCGGCGTTATCTAGGCAGCTGCTTCTTTAGTGGCCTTCACCCCTGTTTTTCAGGGTGAACTTATCCGCCTGTATCCCCTCCGTGATTGAAAATCCCCCTTAATCCCCTTTTCCAAAGAGGGAAACTTTATACGGGGTGGGGAGATAAGGGGATTGAAGCAAGTTAACAATTAAGATAAAGTAATTTATATGGAGAATTCCGGAACTCCCTGGCACAGCCTTGCGCCGGAGGAAGTAATATCCAAGACCGGTTCGCGTATCTCCGGCCTTACAGATAAAGAAGCCCGGGAACGCCTGACTCAGTACGGCCCGAACGAGCTGACCGGTAAGAAAAAGTCGCCTTTGATCATCGTCTTCCTCCAGCAGTTCCTCAGTCCTTTGATATATGTCCTGCTGGCGGCGGGTATAATTTCTCTGGTATCACAATTTTTCACCGAAGAAGACCATTACATAGACGCCATAGTGATATTCGGCATAATTATCCTGAACGCTGTAATCGGGACTTTACAGGAGAGCCGGGCTGAAAAAGCTATGGAAGCCCTGCTGGAGATGGCGGCGCCTAAAGCCAGGGTAAGGCGCAACGGAAATATCGAGACCATCCCCGCCCGTGAGATTGCCCCCGGCGATATCATACTGTTCGAAGCCGGAGATAAAGTTCCCGCCGATGTCAGGCTTCTGGAAAGCGCCAACCTGAGGGTCAACGAGTCCGCCCTGACCGGAGAGTCTATCCCGGTTGAGAAACAACTCACTTCCGCACCGGAGGATGCTATTATCCCCGAAAGAGTGAATATGCTCTTCATGAGCACTATTATCACCAGCGGCAGGGCTACCGGCGTGGCGGTGCTTACCGGCATGGCAACCGAAATAGGCAAAATAGCTACCGGACTGGAAGAGGTCAAACAGGAAGCGACTCCCCTGCAGAGGAACATTAAAAAGCTCAGCAAGTATCTGGTGTTCGTGTTCCTGGGAGTCAGCGCCCTGCTGGTGGTGGTCGGTTTACTCCGGGGGTTGGGACTCTTCGACCTGTTCCTGCTGGCTGTGGCCGCAGCTATAGCTTCTATACCCGAAGGTCTGCCGGCGGTAGTGACCGTGGTACTGGCTATAGGAATGCGGGCGATGACGCGCCGAAACTCCATCATCAGGAGACTGGTGGCTGTAGAAACCCTGGGTTCGGCCACGGTCATCTGCACCGATAAAACCGGTACGCTGACCATGAACCAGATGACCGTCCGCCGGCTATTTACCAGCGGTAAGTACGTCGAGGTTACGGGTGAAGGCTACGAGCCGAACGGGGAATTCAGGCAGGATGATAACCCGATTAATCCGATAGAAGATAAAAATCTTAAGCTGCTGTTACAGGCAGGCACGCTGTGTAATGACGCATCTTTAACTCAAAATAAAGGCAAACCCGGTATCTTCGGCGACCCTACCGAAGCGGCCCTGGTAGTAGCCGCCGCCAAAGCCGGACTCAACAAAACCGATCTGGAAGAAGCCCATCCGCGGGAAGACGAGCTTCCTTTTGCCAGCGAAAAACAATATATGGTCACCCTGCATTATATGGCGACGCTGCATACAGACGCGGGACATCAAACGGCCTATATCAAAGGTTCCCCGGAGAAAATTCTTTCTTACAGCAAGCATGTTCTTAAAAACGGCAAAGCGGCCGCTATTACGGATTCCGATTACGCGCAGATATCCGAAGCCGCCACGAATATGGGTAAGAACGCCCTGAGAGTTATAGCCGTTGCCTACCGCGATTTCCCCCGTAAACTGGAGAAATTGTCCGATAAAGATATACAGGGAGATTTAACGTTCATCGGCCTGGCCGGTATGGCGGACCCGCCGCGTCCGGAGGCTAAAAAGGCAGTTGCTTTATGTAAACAGGCCGGCATAAAAGTCAAGATGATTACCGGCGATAATAAGATAACGGCGGAATCGGTGGCGCGCCAGATAGACTTACCCCCGGGTAAAGCGATAACGGGGGCAGAACTCCAGAAAATGAGTGACGAGGAACTTGCCGCCGAAATCGACAATATCACCGTTTTTTCACGCATCGAGCCGCTTAGCAAGCTGAGGATAGTAAACGCCCTCAAGACCAACGGCGAAATCGTGGCGATGACCGGGGACGGAGTCAACGATGCTCCGGCACTAAAGGCAGCCGATATAGGCGTATCCATGGGTATCACCGGAACGGATGTCGCCAAAGAGGCCAGCGACATGGTCCTGGCGGATGACAACTTCGCTTCGGTGGTAGCGGCGGTGGATGAAGGCAGGGCTATCTTCAACCGGCTGAGAAACGTCCTTTTCTATACGCTGAATACGAATTTAAGCGAGCTGGTGACGCTGATACTGGCCCTGATATTCATCGGCAAGTCTCCCCTGCTGGCCGTCCAGATCCTCTGGATTAACCTGGTCACGGACACCGCCGGAGATGTCCCGCTGGGGATGGAGCCCAAGTTCGGGGACGAACTCAAACAGCCGCCCCGCCACGCCAGCGTCGGCCTTATCTATCCGGGACTCTTCGTAAGGATAATGATAATGGCGGTGCTGATAGGACTGGGGACCTTCCTGATTTTCCGCTGGGCTGATACGAGAATGGCCATCGAGGAAGCCCGAACGCTGGCTTTCTGCGCTATCGTCGCCTTCGAATGGTTGATGGCTTTCAGCGCCCGTTCGGATGAACATACGGTATTTAATCTGGGTATTTTCCGCAACCGCGCCCTGGTATTTTCGATTACCCTGGCGGTGTTACTGCAGATTGCCGTAGTCTACGTGCCTTTCCTGCAGACCGCCTTCGGCACCGTTCCCCTATCACTCAGCGACTGGGGTATTGTCGTGCTGGCGGCCGGGGGACTGTTCGCCGTCGAAGAAATCCGTAAAGCTGTCTTTCCAAAACTCTACAGCTTCGGCAAGTACCAACCGATGAAGAG
>CAYNDI010000193.1:0-4586 GCA_964395955.1 uncultured Dehalococcoidaceae bacterium | reverse complement strand
CGAATATTTCCTGGAAGGCATAGCCCCGGTTGTGGTCGGCGCCGGTATAGGCGGTAGCGTAATTGAGTCCGTGTGCCTTGGCTCCTCTGACGTCGTAAGCCGGTAGTTCCAGCCCTTTGACGTGCATGGCGTACGCCTCTGACCCCTTGCCGATTATTTCCGCCGCTTTCTTAGTACCCTGGCTCAGGATATCCCCAAGGCCTTCCCGGTAGGTCATTTTCCGCAGCATTTCCAGCAGGATGCCGTGGTTGCCGAACTTAAGCTCCAGTCCGTCGGTGTCTTTCTTGGTGAGTATCCCTTTTTCGTAGAGTTCCATGGCGAAGCCGATGGCCACACCGGCCGACATGGTGTCGAGTCCGTATTCATCGCACATTCTATCGGCGGCGATAACGGCGGGCAGGTAGTCTATTCCCAGCGTGCTGCCCAGCGAGTAGGTCGTCTCGTATTCGGGCCCCTCGCTCATGTAACCCGCGTAAGGCCCGGACGTGACCAGTTTAATCTGGCTGCAGCCCACCGGGCAGTCGTGGCAGTGGGCTTTGTGCACTATCATTTTGGCCTGGGCGGCGTCGCCGAGCCCCTTAACCATGTCGATTTCTCCGGTGGCCGACCAGTTTTTAACAGGATAGATTCCCATCGCCGAGGTGGCGTCGACGACCATCGGGGTGCCTGACTTGGAGAACGCCGGGTAGAGCACGTCGCTGTCCTTCATGGCTTTGGTCATCGTCTGGCGGGCTTTCCTGAATTTTTCCGCGTCGACCACGTTCGGTCTTTTACTGCCGCGCACCGCGATGGCTTTCAGGTTTTTGGAGCCCATGACCGCGCCCAGACCCTTCCTGCCGGCCGCACGTCTTTCGTTGACGATACAGGCCATCGGACTCAGGTTCTCACCGGCCGGACCGATGCAGGCAATCCGGTAGTTCTGGTCGCCGAGTTCGTCCTTGATGATGAGCTGCGTATCGGTGGTCTGCATGCCGCTCAGCTTCTCGGCGCTGCGGAAGCGTACCTTGCCGTCCTTAATAACCAGGTAGGTCGGTTTCTCCGCCTTGCCCTCGATGATTATCATATCGTAACCGGCCATTTTCATCTCGGCCGGAAACTGGCCGCCGGAAAGGGCCATGCCCACGGCGCCGGTCAGCGGCGACTTTGCCACCACCGCCATCCTGCTGGCGCAGCTCGCTCCCGTGGCGGTAAGCGGCCCCACCGAGAATATCAGCTTGTTGGCTTCGTCCAGTGCCGGGGTTTTCGGTTTTACCTCGTCGTAAAGGTATTTTATGGCGAATCCCGCGCCGCCAAGGTAGTTTTTAACGAGTTCCTCGGAGACCGTCTCTTCACCGGACGTTTGATTGCTTAAGTTGATTCTTAATATCTTGCCCGTATAGCCGCCTTTATACATGGCTAGCCTCCTTAAAGTAAATATTTTCTATGCCCATGGTCATCCTGCTGACAAGGCTATTATAAAATATTTCTAGAATATTTACTTACCTCACCCCCTGCGTCCCCCTCTCCTTTCGAGGCGATACGAAGGAGAGGAGGAAGTAATAGGAAGAAGGGTTTCACCCTTCTTAATCTGCCCTTTCCTGTCCTATTTACCAGGTGTTTAAGAGGGGCTCCGCCCCTCTTTCCTAATATTCCCCCTTCCCTTCATTAATTCTCAAGGGAAGGGGGTCAGGGGGATAGGTTCACAAAATTCCGTCACGCCATCGTGCTGCCGCCGTTAACGACGATATATTGTCCGGTGATGAAGTCCGAATCTGCCGAGGCGAGAAATACCGCCGTGCCGGGCAGGTCGGCGGGCTCTTCGCGGCGCTTTATGGATTGCATCTCGACAGTTGCGTCAAAAGCCCCTTTATTGCCGTCCTGTCCCAGGCTGGCCTCGGTGGCTGTAAATCCCGGCCCGATGCTGTTGACGTTGATTCCCGAGGGGCCCAAAGCCCGGGCTAATGCCTGCGTAAGCGCGTAGACAGCCGCCTTGCTGCAGGCATAAGCCAGCAGGTTAACGGCGCCGGGCACTCGAAAAACGTCCGAAGCGATATTAATAATTTTTCCGCTGCCCTGCTTCTCCATGACAGGTCCGATTGCCTTGCAGCAAAGGTAAGTCCCCCGGACATTCACCTCGAACAAACGGTCCCAGTCCTTCACCGTCCAGGCGTCCCAGGCGCGGCGTCCCACGCCGTAGTATAAAGCGGCGTTGTTAAGCAGGATATCCACGCGACCGTAGCGCCGGATGACCTCATCCGCCATCTTTTGCGTGTCTTTTTCCTCGGAGATATCGGTAAGCATGGCGCTGGCTTCACCGCCCATGGACTTGATTGCGCTGGCGGTTTCCTGCGCCCGTTCCAGGCTGATATCCGGCAGCAATAGACGGGCACCCTCTCTGGCAAATCTCAGGGCGAATTCTTTACCGAGGCCGCGGCCGGCCCCGGTTATAATAGCGACTTTATCTTTCAGTACGGGCGACATCTCGACCTCCTCAAGCTCTTGAAGCTATGTTAATCCCCTTTTTAGGCGAATGTCAACAGCAATCTACAAAGTAATGGTTGTTCTGGTGCAACTAGGGTAAAACACGCTCATTTCACGAGTAAAAACAGGACGTTTGACAATTCTTGATACGGCAGTGTAAGCTGTATTCTGAGTTCAATACAGTAATTAATAACTATAACAGGAGGTTATACATGGCAAGAGGTTTCATGGGGAAAATACTCTGGGTGGACCTTTCCAAGCAAGAGACGAAAGAAGAGGCTCTCGATGAGAAGATGGGGCGGGATTTTCTGGGAGGTTACGGTCTGGGTGCCAGGATCCTCTTCTCCCGGCAGAAAGCCGGCGTCGATCCGATGGGACCGGAGGCAATACTGGGTATGGTTACCGGTGTATTGACCGGGACAGATGCCATGGGTGGTTCACGGTACGTCATGGTAGGGAAGTCGCCGCTGACCGGGGGCTGGGGAGATGCCAATTCCGGAGGTAATGTTGGTCCTCAACTGAAATTCGCCGGCTATGATGCCGTATTCTTTACCGGTATTTCGGATAAGCCCGTCTACGTATTAATCGATAACGGCAAAGTCGAGTTTAAAGATGCCGGTCAACTCTGGGGCAAGGACTCATTCGAGACGCAGGATATACTCAGGGAGGCACATGGTAAAGATACGGAAGTGGCCTGCATCGGGCCATCGGGCGAAAAATTGGCTCTTATCGCCGCGGTAATGAACAATAAAGGCAGGGCCGCCGGGCGTTCCGGTCTGGGTGCGGTGATGGGCTCGAAAAAGCTCAAGGCTATTGCGATAAAGGGCAATATGAAAGTGCCGGTAGCCGATGAAGCTGCCGGTAAAGAAA
Organism: uncultured Dehalococcoidaceae bacterium; assembly: GCA_964395955.1. Lineage (GTDB taxonomy): Bacteria > Chloroflexota > Dehalococcoidia > Dehalococcoidales > RBG-16-60-22 > CAYVPT01. The sequence continues at coordinate 1,256 of CAYNDI010000193.1, read as the reverse complement.
TGCGTAAAAGGCAGGTTGCCAATAAAAACCCGCGCTCGGAATTCATCGGGGGCTTCGGGACGTCAGCCCTCTTTAATATGAGCTGCGAGGGCGACGATGCGCCGACGAAGAACTGGGATGGCGTGGCGATTATTGACTTCCCGACTTTTAAAGACATCGGCGCGGAGCCTGTTCAGGAACAGCAGGAAAGGAAATACGGCTGCTGGCACTGCCCCATCGGCTGTGGTGGCATTATGAAAGCCGGCACGGGTAAGTTTAAATACGAAGCCGGGGCCCACAAGCCGGAGTATGAAACGCTGGCGATGTTCGGCTCCAACTGTCTGAACAACGACCTGGCTTCGATTATCAAAGCCAACGACATCTGCAATCGCGACGGGCTGGACACGATATCGGCGGGGGCCTGCATCGCCTTCGCCCTGGAATGCTATGAGAAAGGCATTATCACCAAGCAGGATACCGACGGAATCGAGATGAAGTGGGGCGATGCCGAAGCTATCGTGGCGATGACGGAAAAGCTGGCCAAGCGCGAGGGCTTCGGCGATATCCTCGCCGACGGCGTTATGAAAGCCGCGGAGAAAATCGGCAAAGGCTCGGAGAAATACGCCATGCATATCGGCGGGCAGGAAGTTCCCGCTCATGACTCGCGGGGCGGCCTTAACTTCGCCATCGGCTACGGTGGTAATCCGACGCCGGCACGCCATACCCAGGGCGGCGAAGGTCCTCTTCCCGAAGGAGTTCTGCCGCCGTACGACCCGGCTAAACTGGAAGGGCGGGGCGAGCCGCATAAGACTGGTATGGGGATAACCAGCGCTTATAATGCCGCCGGTATCTGCATGATTGTCATCGGTGACGGCTACAACCATTTTGACGAACTGCTGGAGGCTTTCCGGACCATCACCGGATGGGACATCACCAAGGAAGAGCTTGTGAAGACCGGTATGCGTATCGAGACGATGAAGCAGGCATTCAACGTGCGTGAAGGAATTAAAACGCCGTGGAAGTATCCGGACAGGATGCTGGGTATACCCCCGAAGACGGTAGGTCCCCGCGCCGGGGCGACGGTAGACGAGGCCGAACTCACCAAAGGGTATTACGAAGCCATAGGTTGGGATACCAAAACGGGCAAGCCGAGTAAAGAAGCACTGCTGGAACTCGGCCTGGACGACGTGGCCAAGGTGCTCTGGCCTTAAACTCGGTGAGACAGGGCAGTTTATGAGGCCGCCGGCATACCGGCGGCCTCTTTCTTTTTAACGATA
>CAYNDI010000192.1:0-4625 GCA_964395955.1 uncultured Dehalococcoidaceae bacterium | reverse complement strand
AACGCACGAACCCGGCTGCACCAGCAACATCTTTACGTTGCCGCTGAATCCGGCCTACCTAACATATGATGAAAACTATAAAAACCCGGGTCTGACCGGTGAATATTACGGAAACAATGAATTAAAGGGGAAACCCGTGTCAAAGAAAGTGGATACCGCTTTTCACCTGAGATGGTTCGGGGAGACAAGTCCGTTACCCGGACTAAAGGCCGACATCCTCTCGATACGCTGGGCGGGATTTTTCAAGGCTAAAGAGAGCGGCGCGCATACATTTGGTCTGGTATCCAGCGACAAGGCGCGTATTTATGTCAACAATATCCTTATATGCGACACCGGCGACCGCCCGCCGAGTGATGAGTTTGGTGTGAGGCAGGAAATATCCGGTGAAATTACGCTGGAGGCCGGAAAAGCCTCCCCGATAAATATTGAGTTCCGCACCGATACCGGAGCCAGGTCGCCGATGCGTTCTATCAGGGTTGGCTGCAACCCGCCGCTGCCGCCGGACCTCCCGGAGGGTGCCGTCAACGCCGCTGCCAGGTCGGATGCAGCTATCGTTTTTGCCGGACTGACCGAGGAGTATGAGAGTGAGGGTTTCGATAGAGAAGACATGAACCTGCCCGCTGCCCAGATAGACCTTATCAATAAGATAGCCGAAGCTAATCCCAATACCATTGTGGTATTGAATAACGGTTCTCCGCTGGCCATGGAAAGCTGGATTGAAAACGTACCCGCCGTACTGGAAGCGTGGTATCCTGGCCAGGAATGCGGCAACGCTATCGCCGGTGTCCTCTTCGGGGATATAAATCCTTCCGGTAAGTTGCCGGACACTTTCCCGCAGCGGCTCGAAGATAATCCCGCCTTTAAATATTATCCCGGTAAAAACGGCAGAGTCCAGTACGGCGAGGGTATCTTCGTGGGATACCGGCATTACGATATGCAAAATATCGAGCCGCTGTTCCCGTTCGGGTACGGTCTTTCCTATACGGATTTTGAGTATTCCAACCTGAGAATTACGCCGCGTGAAACGAAATCCGGTGATGATATACGAGTCAACATAGATATTAAGAACACAGGCAAGAGACGCGGCCAGGAAGTAGTCCAGCTCTATATCCGGGATGTCGAATCGAAGTTTTTAAGACCGCCTAAGGAACTGAAGGCATTCCAAAAAATCGACCTGGCTGCCGGAGAAACGCAGACGGCAACATTCATTCTAAACAAAGAAGCCCTGTCATTCTACGACCCGGAAACCGGGAAATGGATAGCCGAAGCCGGCGAATACGAGGTTCTAATAGGCAGTTCATCACGGGATATTCGGGCCCGGGCTACCTTTACTTTACGGGTATAACCTCAGACACTTAACAAAACCCTTGACATCTTCAAAGACGGGTGTGATATAATTAGAAATGTGTCAATATTAGTAATAAGAATCATTACTAACTATGTTAAGAAGAGATACCAAACATAGAGAAGTAATCCTTGACCTGCTCCGTAATACCGATTCGCATCCTACGGCCGACTGGATTTACGACGAGGTAAGAAAAATAATACCTAAAATCAGCAAGGGAACCGTCTATCGTAATCTGAATATTTTACAGGATGTGGGAGAAATATCAGCGTTAAGTCTCAGCGGTGCGGCAACCAGATACGAAGGAAGACAGGAGAATCATTATCATTTCAGGTGTGAAAAGTGCGGGCGGGTCTTTGACCTGGACGAACCTGTGGACAATAAAATCAATGAGAGAATTGCCAGGAGAACAGGTTTCAGGGTCTCGTATCACCGGCTCGAATTCCGGGGTCTCTGTAAAGACTGTCAGCGTTAATAAATACCGGGTATATATATAGATACTGTCTAAAAGGAGGCAGACAAATGGCAAAAGAAAAGAAAGTCTACACCACCGGTTTCGGTGCTCCCGTCGATGACGACCAGAATTCGAAGACGGCGGGCAATCCCGGCCCTATCCTCATGCAGGATACCCACCTGCTGGAAAAGCTCGGTCACTTTGACCGTGAGAGGATTCCGGAACGCGTCGTCCATGCCAAGGGTGGCGGGGCGCACGGTTACTTCGAAGTGACGGCTGATGTAACGAAATACACCAGAGCCAAATTCCTTTCCGAAATCGGCAAGCGCACGGATGTCTTCGCCCGTTTCTCCACCGTCGGCGGCGAAAGAGGTTCGGCCGACGCCGAGCGGGACCCGCGAGGATTCGCCCTGAAGTTTTATACCGAAGAGGGCAACTACGACATGACCGGGAACAACACCCCCGTCTTCTTTATCCGGGACCCCCTGAAATTCCCGGACTTCATTCATACCCAGAAACGCCATCCCGGCTCTAATCTCAAGGACGCCAATATGTTCTGGGACTTCCTTTCGCTGACGCCGGAATCGATTCACCAGGTTACCATCCTGTTCTCGGACCGCGGTACACCGCGCACCTTCCGCAACATGAACGGTTACAGCAGCCACACCTTCAAGTGGTATAACGACAAGGGCAAATATGTCTGGGTCAAGTACCACTTCAAGACGGAACAGGGCATCGATAACCTGACCCGTGACGAGGCCACTGAGATAAAGGGGAATGACCCCGACCACGCCGTACGCGACCTCTTTACCGCCATAGAGAAAGGCGAATATCCCTCCTGGCGTCTGGAGATGCAGATAATGACCCCCGAAGAGGCTGAGAAATACCGCTTCGATTCCTTCGATGTTACCAAGGTCTGGTTCCATGCTGACGTCAAGCCGATTACTATCGGGCGCATGGTACTTAATAAGAACCCTGAAAACTACTTCGCCGAGGTGGAGCAGGCCGCTTTTTCACCCGCCAATTTCGTGCCCGGTATCGCCGCCTCTCCCGATAAGCTGCTGCAGGGTCGCCTCTTCTCCTACCACGATACGCACATCCACCGCCTGGGAATTAACTACCCGATGATACCCATCAATCGCCCGAAAAATGCGGTGAACTACTACCAGCGCGACGGCTCCATGAACGTTTCCGAAGACATGGGCAGCGGGCCGAACTACTATCCCAACAGCTTCGGCGGACCGGAGCCGAATGCGAAATCCGGCGAGCCCCCCTTCGAGGTGTCCGGGCAGGCCGCCCGTCAGCCCTATATCCATCCCAATGACGACTTCTTCCAGGCCGGGGAGCTTTACCGTAGGGTGATGACCGACCAAGATAGAGACCATCTTGTCGGTAACATTACGACACACCTCTGTAATGCCCTTAAACGCATCCAGCTGCGGCAGTCCGCTATCTTCTACAAAGCCGACCCCGAGTACGGCACCCGCGTGGCTAAAGGACTCAAGCTGGATGCCAAGGAGGTCAAGCGTCTGGCGGAATTGTCTCAGGAGGAGAGGGCGAAAGCTACCGCAAAATAGTGAATGTTTGGGTTATAAAAGCACCATGAGCCAAACGACGTGAAGGAGGTTTAACCCATGCCTGAAGAGTTCAAACCGGGATGCCAGAGACCACATATTAAAAAACCAGTTTCCCAGGCAGCCCCAACCACCGAATCGATTACAGAGGAGGTAAAACGAACAATGGTAACCGTAGGCAAGCCGGCACCGGATTTCACCGCTTCCGCTTATCACAATGGCAAGTTCATGAACATCAGTCTTTCCGAGTATAAAGGTAAATGGGTATTGCTTTGTTTCTACCCGGGTGACTTTACCTTCGTCTGAGCTACGGAAATTTCAGCAGTTGCTGCAAAACACGCGGAACTCCAGGACCTGGGCGTGGAGGTGCTGTCCTGCAGTGTCGACAGTATCTACGTGCACAAAATGTGGAATGACCATGAGCTAACGAAGATGGTCAATATGGATATCCCCTTCCCGATGCTATCGGACCAGGACGGAGGCATCGGGAAGATTTACGGCATCTATGATGAGGACACCGGTGTGGAAACCAGAGGAAGGTTCATCATCGACCCCGACGGCAATATCCAGGGATACGAGGTACTAACGCCCTCGGTCGGCCGTAACGTCAGCGAATCCATCCGGCAGATAAAGGCATTCCAGCTGGTGCGTAATTCGAAAGGTACGGAAGCTACACCCTCCGGCTGGCAACCCGGCAAACCGACCCTGAAGCCCGACCCGGAACTGGTCGGCAACGTATGGAAGGTCTGGAAAGTCAATCAGGCGTTTGATAAATAGACCCATTGTATCCAGGAGCTATGCCAGAAAAAATAAAGCAGTCCTGTTGTGTTCATCGCGGCGAACCCGGCTGCTGACAGGCAGCTGATAAAGACCTGCGTTAAAGGTCTGGCATAAAGGAGGTAGACAATGGTTACCGACCAAACCACCGAACGGAAACTCAATCGTTTACGAATCTGGAATATCACCGTCGGACTCATTCTTGCGGTACAAGCGGTCATGATGGCGGTACTGACCAACAACTTTTCTCTCCCGGTAACGGCTACGTTCATGACCGGACCGCCCGGCTCTGCGTCCGAGCTCCACCATCTATGGGATATCGCCACGGGCTGGGGTGTTTTTACGTTCCTGGCGATATCCGCCGCCGCCCTGCTGATAATCGCGTCACCTCTCGTTTTCCCGTGGTACAAGCGCAATCTTCTACAGAACCGTAACCCCGGGCGCTGGATTGAGTACTTCTTCAGCTCCTCGATTA
>CAYNDI010000191.1:0-4693 GCA_964395955.1 uncultured Dehalococcoidaceae bacterium | reverse complement strand
ATCTCTGGCTTATCCCGCGGGTTCTGCCTTCCCACCCAATTGTAAACCTAGGAAGTTCCTCAGTATTGCCTTACCCACCTTCGTCATTATGGACTCCGGGTGGAACTGGACGCCTTCGACCGGGTATTCTCTGTGCCGCACCCCCATGATAATGTCGTTATCCGTCCAGGCGCTTATCTCCAGGCATTCCGGCAGGCTGTGGCGTTTTACAGCCAGCGAGTGGTAGCGAATAGCGGAAAACGGACTGGTTATCCCGCTGAAGACACCCCTGCCGTCGTGATGGATAAGGGAAGATTTGCCGTGCTTTATCTCTCCGGCGTGGTCGACCTCGGCTCCGTAGGCATAGCCGACGCACTGGTGGCCCAGGCAGACCCCGAGTACCGGGATACGTTCGCCGAATGCTCGTATGACATCGTTGGAGATGCCGGCATCCTCCGGCCTTCCCGGTCCCGGCGAGATGACGATGCGTTCCGGAGCCAGCTTTTCGATATCTTCGATGGTCGTCATGTCGTTACGAGCCACCTTCACTTCCTCTCCCAGCTCGCTGATGTACTGGTAGAGATTATAGGTGAAGCTGTCGTAGTTATCTATCAGTAAAATCATTAAGCCGCCTCCGCGTGTTCGATGGCGGTGAGTAAGGCCTGGGCTTTATTCATACATTCCTGGTATTCATTGGCGGGGACGCTGTCCGCCACGATACCGGCCCCGACCTGCACATAAGCGGTGCCGTCTTTAATAATGATGGTGCGGATGGTAATGGCGGTATCGGTGTTGCCGCGGAAGTCGAAATAGCCGACCGCCCCGGCGTAGGGACCCCGCTTATCCGGCTCCAGTTCGGCGATAATCTCCATGGCGCGTATCTTAGGCGCACCGGAGACCGTGCCCGCCGGGAATCCGGCACGCAGGGCGTCGAACTGCGTCAGCCCCTCCCTGAGCTTTCCCTGAACATGGGATACCAGGTGCATGACGTGCGAATAGCGTTCGATGTCCATGAACTGGGTGACCTGTACTGTGCCGGGCTGGCTGATTCGGCCCACATCGTTGCGGGCGAGGTCTACCAGCATGACATGCTCGGCAAGCTCTTTCTCGTCTTTTTTAAGGTCCTCAGCCAGCGCCTGGTCCGCCTGGCTGTCCGCGCTGCGGGGTCGGGTGCCGGCGATGGGGTGGTTGGACACTATACCGTCCTCGACGCGTACCAGCAGCTCCGGAGACGTACCGACGATATGGAAGTCGTCGAGGTGGAGGAAATACATGTACGGCGATGGATTTACCGAGCGTAAGGCGCGGTAGATGGCAAACGGGCTGGCACAGGTTTTCCGTCCCAGCCGCACCGATGGCACCGCCTGGATTACATCGCCCTCATAGATATATTTTTTAATGCGTCTCACCATGTCCTCGTATTGCTCTCTGGTGACGTTCGCCGTCGCTGTTTTCTCGCCATCAACCGCCGCCGGATCCGGTTCCGGCAAAGGTTTTTGAAGTCTTGCTACCAGGGCATCGATTTTCTTTATGGCTTCGCCGTAGCTTTTTTCGATATCGCCGTCGAGGCGGGCGTGGGAGACCACCTTGATGGCATGGGTGAGGTGGTCGAAGATAAGCAGCGTATCGGCCAGCATTAGCCTGGCTTCGGGCAAATTTATCGGGTCGTTCTCCGGCGAGGGCAGCTTCTCGAAGTACCGCGCTACCTCGTAGCTTAAGTACCCCACCATTCCCCCGTGAAAACGCGGCAGTCCTTCTACGGCCACCGGCTTATACCGCTCGAATTCCTTCTCGATTAGTTTCAGTGGGTCGGTCGGATTTTTAGCGTCGGTGCTGATAACCCTGGCCGGCTCGGTCCCCAGGAAGCTGTACCGCGCCAGTCTTTCGCCCCCCTCCACGCTCTCCAGCAGGAACGAGTACTTCCCGCAGGCTATCTTGAGGTACGCCGAGACCGGCGTCTCCAGGTCGGCCCTGATTTCCCGGTAGACCGGCACCAGGTTACCCCGGTCTTTCAGTTTTTTCACTTCTTCGAGCGTCGGCTGGTACATCATTTTCCCCAAATAAAAAACCCCCGTCCTCTAAAGGGGCGGGGGCTAATGCTTCCGCGGTGCCACCCTTCTTATCCTTCCGTAATCGGGAGGATATCTCAGCGGGTACAGTCTGGGTCTTTCGTTGACGATACCCCGGGATTCTTTAACGCTTCCCCTGCGGCAAGGCCTACTCGCCTTTAGGGATTAATCTGCCCCCCTAGACTTTCGGTTTGCGGCTCCCCGGCCCATTCGGCCCCGGCGCTGGCGTCGGCTCACACCTTACCCGACTCTCTGAGCCCCGCTTCCGGGCTTACTATTCCGGTTCACAGCCTTTACATAATTTTGTTAACATTTCACTTTATCACGATGGGAGATGTGTTGTCAAGGGATTCTCTAGTTTATCTATTCCAACCCAGTCCGCCCAGTATCATCCGCTACCTATCTGTAAAAGCATTACCCCGCATTTCCGGTTCTGGGAAAAGGCGGGGCGTTTGTTTGTCAGGGTCGTTGTTGAATCTATGAATTTTCTATGATTGCTTTAATCTCCTCGGCCCGTGCCTTGAGTTGGGATTCCGGGGTTTCTCTTTTGCCTTCCTCTTCCCATACCTTCACAAAACAGTAATAGCCCATGGAGACCAGGTCTTTATGCTTCGGTATTACATGAAAATGAATATGCTCGACCTTATCGCTGATACACAGCAGGTAGGTTTTTTCACAATCATATTTCTTTTCCAGAGCTTTGGACACTTTTATAATTAACTCGGCAACCGAATTCCATTCGTCCATGTCCATTTCGGTCATTGATTTACGGTGATTCTTCGTGAAAATCAGGCACTGTCCTTCTCTCGTTTCATCGATGAAAGTCACCATAGCGTGTTCGTTTTCCATTATCAGGTTATCCAGTTTTTTATTCTCTATTAATTCACATAAAAAACAATCCGGCATGCTCAATCCCCCTACTCTTTTTCCTGCGTCCCTCCTTCGTAAGGAGGGATAAGAGGGAGAATAAAGTGTCCTTTTCCCCATGTTGCCCATTTCCCCCGGATGGGCTATTATTGGGCTGAGTTATTGCGGAATTATATCATCAGGAGGAATATGAATATGAAAGCGTTACTTCCGGATAAAGTCGCTATTATCAACGGCGGTGCCACCGGCATGGGCCGGGCCACGGCTCTCCTTTTCGCCGAGGAAGGCTGTAACTGCGTCATCGCCGATATCAAGGACAAGGAAGGACAGCAGACCGCCGCGGATGCTTCTAAAAAAGGCAAGGAAGCTATCTATATCAACTGTGATATCACTGATTCCAGGGCTATCAAGGCCTGCGTCGACCAGACTGTCAAGAAGTTCGGTACGGTGCATATCCTGGTCGGCTCCGCCGGCGGCAGCGTCCCCCGCGAAAAAGTCATACAGCTCAAGCCCGGCGAAAGACCTAAGATAGGTGTCGAGAACACCGACGAAAAATACTTCGACCTCATGACCAACCTCAACTACAAGGGGCACGTCATTTTCTGCAAGGAAGTCGTACCGTATATGAAGAAACAGAAGTTCGGCAAAATCGTCCTCATTTCCTCGATGGGTGTCTACAGTCCCCCCGGACCCTCCGTCGATTATCACGGTGCCAAGGCCGCCATTATCGGACTGGTCTATAACCTGGCCTACGAACTTGGGCCGAGCAATATCAACGTCAACGGCATTCTCCCCGGCCCGGTAAAATCGCCGTTCTGGGACCCGGTGCTGTCCCACGTGCCGGACGCCGAAAGAGATAAGGCAATGGATGCTATGGGGCAGATATCGCCGATGGGCAGGGTAGGCCAGCCGGAAGATATCGGCAATACGGTACTATTCCTCTGCTCGGAGATGTCGTCCTATATCACCGGACAGATGTTGAATGTCAGTGGGGGTATCCCGCTGGGACATTATGACCCGGAGCGTACTTTCATGCGTCGCTCAAAAATAGGCGAAGGAAGATAGATTAGCTGACATCAGGCGTAAAGTCATTCCAGCAGGGTCAGTACTTCGCTTAAACTGGAAATCCTCGTACCGGGCCAGTCGTCCTCGCGGTCGATGTAGTGGGCATCCGGTGATTCGTCGGGGTCGCGGATAAGGACGGGATGCATACCCACCTTTAAAGCTCCTGACAGTTCTTTACTGCTGCCGTCGCCGATGTATAAACATTCCTGCGGTTTAATTCCAAGCGGGTCGGTAGCCAGGTGATAAATACGCGGGTCGGGCTTCTTGATACCGGCAGCACAGGAAAATACGGTCACCTCAAAAAACGGTACAAAGGGAGTGCTGTCCCAGACCATCGGTATCTCGCCGGAACAATCACTGATAAGTCCCAGTCTGTAGCCTTTCGCTTTCAGGCGTGAAAGCGTTTCCAGAGCATCCGGTCGCGGTACTATCGTGCGTTTCGTATAGTCCAGTCTCACACGGAAAGCGTGCTCTACCTGGGCTTCCGTTACCCTGACGTCCATCTCTCGGCAGATATATTCGATGCTTTCCCTCTGGGTAGCGTGAACGCCGGTAACACGCTCCGGGAATGAATCGAGCCAGATACGCTGGAACTCTATAAACGGAGCGTTGAGAATGGAAGCCATTTCCGCCAGGACGCTTTCGTATTCCGGTCGGGAAAAATTCTCAATGAGTGTCCCGAAAAGGTCGAAGATGACCGCTTGATACTTCAT
>CAYNDI010000190.1:789-4696 GCA_964395955.1 uncultured Dehalococcoidaceae bacterium | reverse complement strand
CCCGAAAAAATGTCAAGAAGGCATAGCTTTATGTTCAGTATGGTTATTAAAAACAATTATTCTTGGTTCAGGAAGCCTCTGGGTAGCACCTGATTATATTCCCTATGCCGTTGCTCAGTCAATATTATCCTGGAGTGAAGAATGACAATCAACTGAAATGCCTTACGTCCCCGGGAGAATTGACAGGCGCCGGTCAGAGTAATATGCTATTACCAACTCTAATTACACCGTGGTATGTCATTAAAAAGGGCATGGAGGTAAAAGATGCGTCTGGAGAAGGTAAGCGAAGAAGAAAGAAAAATGCTATTGAGCTTCAAGTGTCCGTCGTTTGAAACCAATCCGTGGGTGACCGGCCCCCCCATAAATAAAAGGCGTGTGGCCATTATCACCACCGCCGGCTTGCACGGTCGACAGGACCGCCCTTTCCAGATGAACCGGGATGATTGCTATCGCGTGATACCGGGCAATGTCCAGGCTAATGACCTCGTTATGTCCCATCTGGCGGCCAGCTTTGACCGCAGCGGCTTCCAGCGGGACTGGAATGTTGTTTTTCCCATCGATCGGTTACGGGAGATGGCAGCGGAAGGGACCATCGGCAGTGTAGCTGATTTTCACTATTCGTATAACAGTGTCAGCGCTCAGCCGGATAAACCGGAGCCGATTCTGGAAATTGCCGGTCTGCTTAAAAAGGATAATGTTGATGCCGCCCTGCTCTTTCCGGTCTGACCGGGCTGCACGCATGCCGTTGGCGTGCTATCTCATTTTATTGAAGAAGGAGGCGTTCCCACAACGGGTATCAGCCTTATCCGGCCGCACACGGAAGTTATCAAGCCGCCCCGGGCGTTGTGGGTTCCTTTCGAGCTGGGACGTCCGCTCGGGCCTCCCGATGACCCCGAATTTCAAAAACGGGTACTTCTGGCGCTCCTGAAACTGCTGGAAGCCCCGGAAGGGCCGGTACTAGAGGACTTCCCCGAAGACGAGCCTGAATCTGAAGAGATAATCGTGCTCTCCTGCCCGGTTAACTTTGCCCGGGAAGCCGAGGAGTCCGGAGATACCGATGAAATGCTGACCGCATTGCGCCGCGAGATAACCGCTATGCGGCCATGGTATGACGTAGCGGTGAATAAGCGACAGCGTACTACGGTAGGCGTTAGCGGAATCGGACTGGACAATCTCGGCGACTTCATCTTCGCCTTTGTCAGGGGAGAGCCGCCGGAAAACCCGCGTGACGATATACCTCTATCCAATACCCTCAAGTTCGCGGTAGAGGACCTGAAGTCATATTACATCGAAGGAATCACCGCCCAGCCGGGCCAGGCGAGCGCCTCCAGCAAGATGCTGCAGGACTGGTTCTGGGATGAGACCGTCGGCGGCAAAGTTCTGCTGGCTTTAAAGAAAGTCTGCGAAGCCAGTACTGACGATATGACCAAGATGATCGGCGCTCATTTTATTGTCCCCGGCGAAGTTGCCCGCCGCAAGGGCTAATAAAGCTGACGGCTCATGGACCTGGCTTTATCAAAATATCTTAAATATATTTAATATTTTATAATTTTTCTTACGCATAATGATGTAATATGGTTTCAGGAAGCAATTTGTATTGTTATTATACGTAAGATATTTTAGTGTTTGGCTGCAGCCACCATTCATTGGTTCTCCCGTACAGAATTCATATTTGACAATTCGAGGAGCGTAAAATATATTATAGTAAACCAAGAATATAACGGGGAAAACTGATTTTAATGAATTATTATTTAAGGAGGTGATTATTAAGAAAAACCTGTATGATAAGCTAGCCAAAAAGTCAAGAGGAGGTGAGAGATGAAAAAAATCTTTTTTATCTCGTTAATGGTGATAATTACAGTCGGTATGGTTTTGGGCAGTTGCGCTGAACCAGAACCGACAACCACAACCCCAACAGCACCGGCGACCACGACACCACCGGGGACAACCCCGGCCGCAACTCCGACCAAGACAACCCCGGCTACCACAGAACCCCCTAAAACTACTCCAGCCGAGACCACCCCGGGAAAAGTGGTCCCGACAGGTACTTTACGCGCCACAGTTCCTTCCTGGATAGAAACAATGGACCCGAATCTCCAGACTACCTTTGAATACGCGCTGTTCGAACACCTGTTAACCACTGATGAGAATAATAACTACATTGGCGAGCTGGCCGAAACCTGGTCGGTAAGCGACGACGGATTGGTCTGGACTTTCAAGCTCCGGAAAGGTGTAAAATTCCACAATGGTGACGAGTTCACTTCTGCCGATGCCAAATTCAGCCTCGAACGCATCATGAAGGAAGGCTCGATGTCCCCGTGGAGTCCCGAGTATAGCGGAATTATCGACCACATCGAGACCCCGGACGCCTATACGGTACAAATTTACTGTAAAATGGTTAATTACCAGTTCTATGCCTCTATCTGGGGATGCCCTATGTTGCCGAAGAAGTATATCGAGGAGAATGGAGACGAATATTTCAACAATCATCCCATCGGGACGTCCCCGTGGAAGTTCGTTAAGCTAAACCCCAGCGTCAGCATCGAATTCGAGGCGGTAGAGGACCACTGGCGCATTACTCCGCAATGGGCGAAGTTGATAGTTGAACTGATACCGGAATCCAGTACCGCCTTAGCCAAGCTGAGGCAAGGAGAAACTGATATCGTATCTGTCAATATGGATGAAGCCCTTGAGGTGCAGGATGAAGGTTATGAACTACGCATCCTGGGACGCCCCAGTACGCCGGTAATATGCATGTTAAATACATGGGAGTCTACGGGACCGATATCGGATGTACTGGTTCGCGAGGCCTTATCGCTCGCCATCAATCGTCAGGAGATTGCGGATATCTTCTTCAACGGATTAGCCGAACCGGGAGGCGTAATCTGGACGGCCCCGTCGAGCTGGGGGTACGACCCGGCCTGGACAACCGGACCCTACTTCGAATACAATCCCGCTAAAGCCAGAGATTTACTGAAGGAAGCCGGATACCCGGATAAATTCGATAACCCGGTAATAACTCTATACTCTATGGCATACTTGCCCTGGCTCCCCGATCTAAATCAAATCGTGGCGGCCTACTGGGGAGCTATCGGCGTCCAGGCGAAAATAGAGACGATAGAATTCGGGCAATTAAGAGGGATGATGTATGTTCAAGATCCTGCCATGACCGGGAAGGTTGCTATCTGGTCAATGCCGACCGTACAGCTCAGTGTCGCGTTCCTTCGGAGTGCTATTCATTCGGAGGGTAACTGGCAGTTGCTGCATGATGAAACATTCGATAACCTCTGGGCGAGCGTCAGCCTGACCCCGGATCAGGACATGCAGTTAGAACTTTTCCACCAAACCGCCGAATATATGCTCGACCAGTATATTTGCCCCGGTATTGTGAACCTATACAGCTATTACGCTGTAAGCGATGAAATCGGCGATTGGACACTGCGCTTCCAGTATGATTTATGGGGCGGTTTTGCAGGAATCAAGAAAAAGTAAAAAATCCGGTAGCAGTTGACTATCCGATTTTGTGCCTATTATCGTGATAACACGCTGCCGGGAACGTTAGATTGATAATGTGTGATGGTACCGGCAACCGGGAAACGCTGTACTTGGCGCTGAATATGGCAGCAACTATGGTGATTTGTCCGGCCATAAGCAGCGGTTGACCGGCACCGGTACCATCGTATTCATAAAACTTACCCTAAAGTATAGCGGCCGGCACTCAGGTATGTGAGAATGTTAACTTGACCAGCGAAGCTCTCACGGTGTAGCCTGTGTAATGATTATCAACCAAGCCGTTCCGGTATGCAGGTGTGCCTGAAGACAGTTGCGGCGGCTGATACGTGTAAAGACGGCGGCTTGACCCTGGCTACTCGCCGGTACCGGCCAAGATGGTAAAATACAAGAACGT
>CAYNDI010000190.1:0-779 GCA_964395955.1 uncultured Dehalococcoidaceae bacterium | reverse complement strand
TGCCCGGAGTATCAAAGAGTACGGGTATAAATGTAACTGTATGCGAAGGACAGAATGGTACGTTTTTTATTATTACGGATATTCCAGGCGTTTTTAACCCTCATCGTTGTTTCGATAGTAGTGTTTGCTCTGGCTCGAGCCAGCGGCGACCCGGTGATGTTAATGGCGCCCCCCATGGCTACATTGGAGGACCTGGAGGCGATAAGACAGTACCTGGGGCTGGATAAATCATTACCGGAACAGTACTGGGTTTTTCTGAAAAATCTGGCCCATGGCGACCTCGGCGAATCAATCCGTACCAGGCAGGACGTTATGGGCATTATCATCACAAGACTGCCCAACACTGTATCACTGGGCTTAGCTTCCATAATCTTGGGATTAGTAGTATCAACTATCCTGGGCGTTACCTCGGCGTGCAAGTTCGGTACCTGGCTGGATAGCGGGGTGAAGTTACTGGCTATTCTCGGTCAGGCTTTGCCGAGTTTCTGGCTGGCTATTGTAGCCATCGCCGTCTTCGCCGTATGGCTGGGATGGTTACCCACCAGCGGCATGGGGACCCCCGCGCACTATGTCCTGCCGGTCCTGACCCTTTCCTTCTTCAGTTTACCGATATTCACCCGGTTAATTCGATCCAGTATGCTGGAAGTCCTGGACAGCGAGTACATCAAGCTAGCCCGGATAAAGGGTCTTGCGGAGAAATGGGTAGTCTGGAAACATGCGCTACGAAATGCAATAATACCCCTGCTGACTGCCGCCGGCATATCCTTTGGTACGATTGT
>CAYNDI010000189.1:3147-4711 GCA_964395955.1 uncultured Dehalococcoidaceae bacterium | reverse complement strand
TTCGGCATCATGTGCTCCTCCGGCGCTTATTTCAATATCGGCCATACCCGGCCGCGGCTAAAGCTGGGAGGCGGGCGGGCGTACCTTAACGACGTCCCGGCTTACACGGGACTGGCGGCGGTAGACCTGTTCCTGGGGGCCAACGCGCTGCCCGACGACGACCCGCGGAACCGCATCCATCCCGGCGAGTTTAACTATGGCGGGGGCCATGTCATCGAAGAGCTGGTGGCCGGCAAAGACATACGCCTGGTGGCGTCGGCCTTCGGCACGGACTGCTACCCGCGCAAGCGGCTGGAGACATGGATAAACATAAAAGACCTCAACGAGGCGGTGCTGTTCAACGTCAGGAACGCTTACCAGAACTACAACGTCGCCGTGAATACGTCCGATAAGACGATTTATACCTACATGGGCATGTTGAAACCGAAGCTGGGGAACGCCAGCTACAGCTCCGCCGGTCAGCTTTCGCCGCTGTTCAACGACCCGTATTATAAGACTATCGGCATAGGCACTAGGATTTTTCTGGGCGGAGGTACCGGATACGTTGCCTGGCAGGGTACACAGCACAATCCTGACGTACCACGGACGGAAAAAGGTATCCCAAAAGAGGGGGCCGGCACGCTGGCGGTCATTGGCGACCTCAAACAGATGAGCCCTCAGTGGCTGGTGGGCACGAGTGTGCAGGGCTACGGGTGTTCTCTGACGGTAGGGGTCGGCGTACCTATTCCAATACTGAACGAGGAAACATTACAGTACACCACGGTGACCGACGCCGATATTTTAGCTCCGGTTATCGATTATTCGGACGCTTTTCCGCAGTTGAAGTCGGACAAGCTGGGCGAGGTCAGCTATGCCGACCTCAAGAGCGGTAAGATAAAGCTGAAAGGCAAAGACGTACCGACAGCTTCCCGTTCCAGCTACCCGAAGGCGGTGGAAATCGCCACGATATTGAAGGACTGGATAAAGTCAGGAGAGTTTTTACTCACCGAGGCGGTAGCGCCGCTCCCGGGTGTGGAGTCCGGCGTGGCTTTGAAGTCGTTAAACGAGCGTCCCGTCGATACCGGACAAGAGGTATAAGCGATGGCTGTTTCCAAGAAAATCGTCCTGCGTTTCCCCAAGCGGATGGTAGACCGCCCGATAGTCTACCGGCTGGTTAAAGACTATGACCTGGAGTTCAATATCCTCAAGGCTTCCATCACTCCCGAGCAGGAAGGACTGCTGGTACTGGAGCTTAAAGGCAACCAGGCGGAGTACGATAGAGGCATCGATTTCCTTCTTAAAGCCGGCGTAAAAATACAGTCGTTAAGCCAGGACGTAAAACGCAACGAGGAGAGGTGCACGCACTGCGGGACCTGCGTTACCGTATGCCCGACCGGGGCTTTCCGGCTGGACCCGAAGAACCGGCTGGTTATATTCGAAAACGAGAAGTGCATCGCCTGCGGGCTGTGCATACCCGCCTGCCCGCCCCATGCGATGGAAGTGCATTTTTAAGTAGTGATTATTGCCTCATTTCACGAACTCCTCTCTTGGTGATATTATTTTAATCTATCCCCCTGACCCCCTT
>CAYNDI010000189.1:0-3047 GCA_964395955.1 uncultured Dehalococcoidaceae bacterium | reverse complement strand
TTTCACGAACTCCTCTCTTGGTGATATTATTTTAATCTATCCCCCTGACCCCCTTTCCTTCGGCAGGCTCAGGACAGGCTCTTTGGAAAAGGAAGAGGGTATATTAACAAATGGAATCCGGCTCATTGGGGATTTGTTTACAAAGCCAGGTGTGGCGCATATTAAAAGGGACGACCGCCTCCTTATCCCCCCACCGGGGGTTAATGGGTGGGGGCAAACGCACGGGCTAAGCCGTAGATGGTGCGAGGGTGGCCCGGGTGGGAATAGATATCAGCCATGGGGTGGGGGGAAAGAAACGGATTGCCACATCGCTTCGCTCCTCGCAATGACAACGAATTATGAAAAAAGAAGAATTTCAGCCGCGCAATTATCGCCACTGGATTGAAGGCCGGGACCTCGTCGCGTTTAACGTGACCGAGAAAGAGACCGATTTATACATCCGCGCGACATCAAATTTACAGAGGAAAGCCCACCGCCTGGTGCTGAAATACCGCTATCAGATGGAAAGCTATATCAAGCGGAATCCGTCTTTCCAGACATCCCTCAAGCCTGTTGCCGTACCGGAACACGCGCCGGCTATCGTCAGGCAGATGGCACAGGCGGGACAGCAAGCCGGCGTGGGACCCATGGCGGCGGTAGCCGGAGCCATCGCGGAATGCGTCGGGCGGGAGTTGCTGACATTTTCTCCGGAGATAATCGTGGAAAACGGCGGCGATATCTTTCTCAAGATAAAGAAAAGCAGGGTGGTGGGCATATTTGCCGGAGACTCACCGCTGACGGGGAAGATAGGACTGGAAATAGACGCCCGGGATACGCCCCTGGGTATCTGTACCTCATCGGGGACGGTGGGGCATTCCCTGAGCTACGGTAAAGCCGATGCGGTAATAGTCGTGGCGGCGGATACCGCCCTGGCCGATGCTGCGGCAACGGCCATCGGGAACCGGGTAAATAAACCCGACGATACCGATATCGCTCTGGAGTTTGCCCAAGGCATCGGCGGACTTAAAGGTGCCGTTATTATTTCGGGTGAAAAAGCCGGCGTCTGGGGTGACATAAAACTCTGTGAGACAGACGTCTGAACCATAATTATCTGGTTATTTTCAGTTCCAGGCTACCGATGCTTCCGGAAACCCCTTTCAAAGGTGCTACCATGCCTTCTAAAGTGCTCTTTATAATTTCGGTGGGGAAGTAGCTGATCGGTACTTCAGCGCCGTTAAGGTTTATTGCCACCAGGCCTTCGTTATCTATGGTAAGCTCTAAATTCTTGATATCACCGGTGTCCTTCAGGCTGGCGAGTATGCCGCCGACGACGTGGTCGATGTACCCGGCGACGAAATAATCGAGTTCAACAGGCGTATTATTAACGGTAAGACTGATTTCTCTGGACACTACTGATTCTCCTTTCGTTTTGCAGCTTTTCTTAAATGCCGACGCAGTTCTGTAAAAAAGTGGTTTTCTTTGGCGGCGTGAGTTTCGAGCAGCTTTCTCGAATGGTTGATCTGGAGCTTCATATCCCTGACGCCGGCATTCCAGAGTTCGGGTGACAAGCTCCCACCCGATAACTCGGAAACACGTTTCCTGGAAAGTGACAGGCGGTCCCGCAGGTCGGAATGTTCAAAGAGAATAGAATTAAGGTCGGTAATGAGTTTTTCATCGCCCTGCTCGGCCACAGCCGCCAGGAGAACGGTCTCTTCGTGTTTAAAGTGCTTCTCCAGCCAGGTGTTGATTGATTCCAACATTTTCTCAAGTTCCGGCAGGTTGTGACTTCCGGAGCGGTCACCTGATGCGGCTGCGTCCCCGGCTGCTTTCAGGTCCGATAACAGGCTGATATCATTGGCTGCCTTTTCTACGGACTCCGTTTTCTGGCTGATTTTTTTGTGTTCCGCTATAAGCTGGTTGATAAGCTGTAAAGTTTCATCCACAAGTCTGCCTCCTCTTTATCTATATTGCCTGCCATACCGGTCTATCATCAGCCTAAACCAGTATAACATAGCCGGTGTTACCCTCTCTATACCCGGGTCCTGGTATGACTGCCGGCGCGCCGGGAAAAACCTTTATCACCGTTCACGTTCCCGCTTTTTTACGAATGAACGCGGCCGATACGGTAGAGCGCTATTCCGGTACCGCCGAGGGCCAGGCCGGTAACGACCATAAATGCCCCGCTGGCCAGTGCTACCTGGACAAGACCGAAAGCGGCTACCGCCAGGTACAGGTAGTTCTCCAGGTTCATAGCCTGCGCGTAAGAAAGATGGGCGGGATTGGTCGGGTCATAGCGGCCGTCGCCGAGTAATTCCTGGTAAGTGGGCGCGATACCGCGGCGGTGCTCCGCAATAGTGTCGGCGGCTTTTTGGGCCGAGTCGATGTCGGTTATTGAAGTATAGACGTTTGGCTTCTCGGGGTCCAGAGCCAGCGTAACGTTCTCAACCTCCATCCGCTCTATGATGAGATTGTTCTTGGAGAATCCCTGTGCCACGAACACACCCCCTACCACAACACCTACCACACCAAGTAATAACACGAAAACTCCCAGAAAACGAATCGGATTCATTTTAATGCCCCCTTGATATTCATTAGTCATATTTTAGGAGGAAGACCTGCGCTGCGTATATGATATTTATCACATCCTTTGAATAGAGAGAAAAAGGGCTGCAGATAGATGAATTCGGGCATATTACGGAACAGGTAACATGCCAAAGACACGGGCAGGTAGGTGGTATCGGGCAGTAAAGGTATACAGGCTGATAAAGTACTATTTCGTCGATAGCAGCTCATCAAGTTTGGCGGGATTAAAGCCGACCAGGAAGTCGTTATCGTCGACGACGATGACGGGTACCGTCTTCTGCTGGCTTTTTATTATCATTTTTTTGGCGGCGCCTCTATCCGCGACTACATTAAATTCCTCGTAGGGGATTTTCTTCTCCGAAAGATACTCTTTCGCTTTAGCGCATCGGGGTCAGCCGGGGACGGTGTATATAACAACATTTTTCTCTGTCACAGGCTCATCCTTAAATGTTATTTTTCTATATAATCATATATACGCCTCCCGG
>CAYNDI010000188.1:0-4719 GCA_964395955.1 uncultured Dehalococcoidaceae bacterium | reverse complement strand
GTTATCTTTTCCCACCCTCCACCCTCGCATCATCCTCGGCTTAGCCCGGACTGTCTATTTCCATGCTTTTTCAGGCCAATATTCACCTCTGGAGGGGGTGAGGTTGGTACATAATAGTGCTATAATAAAAATGCTGTCGAGTAAATACGGAGAGGAGAAGTTAATCGATGGATGAAATGAAGGTATTCAGCGGCAATGCCCATCCGGCTCTAGCCAAGGCGATAGCCGATTATCTCGGTATACCTGTGGGCACCTGTGAAGTGATTCAGTTCAGTAATGAAAATACCTTTGTCCGCATTATGGAGAACGTGCGCGAGCGGGATACTTTCGTCGTCCAGCCGATATGTTCGCCGGTAGATAAAAGCCTGGTAGAGTTATTGATTATGCTGGATGCCCTGAAGAGGGCTTCCGCCGGGCGGATTACCGCGGTCATTCCCTATTACGGTTACGGCCGCAGCGACAGGAAAGACCAGCCCCGGGTGCCCATTACCGCCAAGCTCATCGCCGACCTGCTGACGGTGGCCGGCGCCAACCGGGTGCTGACGGTGGACCTGCATTCGGCCCAGATACAGGGCTTCTTCAATATTCCCGTTGATGAACTGGCGGCTATTAAAATACTCGGTGATTATTTTGTAAAAAAAGGCCTGACCGACCTTGTCGTGGTGGCCGCGGACATCGGCGCCACCAAACGGGCGCGGGACCTGGCTACCCGACTTGATGTCCCGCTGGCTATCATGGAAAAAAGACGCCTGGGCAATAACGACCGGACGCAGACTCTGAATGTAATCGGCGAGGTTGAGGATATGGTGTCCCTTATCGTCGACGACGAGATAGATACCGCCGGCTCCGTGGTGGGAGTGGTCAATACCCTGCTGGAACGCGGTTCCCGGGAAGTCCATGCCTGCAGTACTCACCCCATATTTTCCGGTCCGGCTATCCAGAGAATTGCCGAGAGCCAGGTAAAGGAAGTGGTCGTTACCGACACCGTTCCGGTGCCGCCCAACAAGAGAATAGATAAAATAACGGTCCTGCCCATTGCGCCGCTGCTGGGCGAAGCCATCCGGCGTATTCATACCGGGCAGTCCGTGGGGGCTATGTTTGAGTAAGGGTGAAAAGCTTGTTGAAGTATATAAAGCCCATAACCAGATGGAAGCGCAGGTTATAAAGGGTTTGCTGGAAAGTTTTAAAATACCCTGCTTTCTGAAATCGAACGCCGCCCCCTCGGTGCACATGTTCACGGTGGACGGGATGGCGGAAGTCAGGGTGATGGTGGTGGCTTCGAAAGCGGATGAGGCCAGAGAACTGATTGTGAGTGAGAACCATGGCTAAGTTTTTTAGCGGTTTATTTGATTCCAATGAAAAAGAGATAAAGCGGCTGCAGCCATATGTCGACCGCACCAATGAGCTTGAGCCCGAGTTTGAGAAGCTTACCGACGACGAGCTCAAAGCCAAGACGGGTGAATTCAAGGCCCGGCTTGCCGACGGTGATTCCCTCGATGATATCCTGCCGGAGGCTTTTGCCGCGGTACGCGAGGCCGCCCGAAGAACAATAGGGCAGCGCCATTATGACGTACAGTTAATGGGGGGAGTCACGCTGCACCAGGGGAAAATCGCCGAGATGAGAACCGGCGAAGGTAAAACTCTGGTAGCTACCCTGCCTCTCTACCTGAACTCCCTGAGCGGGGAGGGGGCACACCTGGCTACGGTGAACGACTACCTGGCCCGGCGCGACCCGTACTGGATGGGACCTATCTATCACGCCCTGGGGGTGAGTGTCGCCAGTATCTACCCGATGCAGACCCCGGATGAACATACCCCCGCCCGGCTCTACGACCCCTCTTACGATTCCGGCAAGGAGAACGACCCCTGGCAGCATTTCCGCCCCGTTTCCCGCCAGGAAGCCTATCAGGCAGATATTACCTACGGCACCTCCAGCGAGTTCGGCTTCGATTACCTGCGTGATAACATGGTAACGAACCTGTTGCAGTGCGTTCAGCGTCCCGTGAACTTCGCCATCGTCGACGAGGTCGACAACCTCCTTATCGACGAAGCCCGCACGCCGCTGATTATCAGCGCCCCCGATGTTGAGGCCGGTCAGCTTTACCAGCTTTTCGCGCAGCTCGTCGTCCGCCTGAAACGCGACGACGATTACGATGTCAGGGAAAAAGAACGCAGCGCCGAACCGACGGAACCCGGCTGGGATAAGGTGGAAAATCTGCTGCGGCGCCAGGGAGTATTGAAGTCCGGCGCCAGCCTTTACACCGACGGTCGCCTGATGCACCACCTGAGGAACGCGTTAAGCGCCAAGGAGTTCTATAAGCGGGACCAGCAGTACGTTGTGGAAAAAGGCGAGGTCGTCATTGTTGATGAGTTTACCGGCAGGAAAATGTACGGGCGGCGCTACTCCGAGGGACTGCACCAGGCTATTGAAGCCAAAGAGCATATCAAGGTCCAGCAGGAGTCCAAGACCTATGCCACTATTACCATTCAGAACTACTTCCGCATGTACGAGAAGCTGGCGGGTATGACCGGTACGGCGGCCACCGAGGCTGAAGAATTTTTTAAGATATATAAACTTGAAGTCACCGAGATTCCCACTAATAAACCGATGGTTCGTGAGGATTTGTCGGACCAGGTCTACAAGACGGAAGAAGGCAAGTTCCGGGCGGTGGTCAAGGAAATCAAGGAATTACACGAAAAAGAAATTCCGATACTCATCGGTACGGTGTCTATTGAAAAATCGGAGTACCTGAGTGATATGCTCAAGCGGCAGGGCATCACCTGCGAGGTGCTCAACGCCAAGCAGCACGAAAAAGAGGCCAGCATTATTTCCCGTGCCGGGGAGCCGGGGGCGGTCACCGTCGCCACCAACATGGCCGGTCGCGGCGTCGATATTATCCTGGGGGGCGCCCCGGACGGCCTCGGTGAAAAAGCCTGGCAGCAGAAGCACGATGAGATAATTGAGCTGGGCGGACTCCACATCATCGGCACGGAGCGCCACGAAGCCAGGCGTGTCGATAACCAGCTGCGGGGTCGCGCCGGTCGTCAAGGTGACCCCGGCTGCTCGCGTTTTTACGTCTCGCTGGAGGATGACATCATGCGGCGCTTCGGCGGCGACCGCATGAAAACGGTCATGGGCTGGGTGGGCATGGATGAAGATACGCCCATTGAAAATAAGATGATTACCAAGGTCATTACCGATGTCCAGAAGCGCGTTGAGGGGTATCACTTCGACGTGCGCAAGCACCTCGTCGAGTATGATGATGTCGTCAACAAGCACCGAGAGCTGATCTATGAAGAGAGACGTAAGATACTCGGTAACGCCGACCTTAAAACGAATATACTTAAAATGACCACCGACGAATTGAAAGAGATTGTTGCTGCTCATGATGTAGGCAGGTTTGGCGAGGACGGTGATTTCGCCGGGCTGCTGACCGATGTCAACAGAATCATGCCCGTACCCCCCAGCCTTACCGAGAAAGTCCTGGCGGACATGGGGCGGAAAGAAATTGAGCAGAAGCTGGTAGAGGTGGCGGAGAATCTTTACGAGCAGCGGGAAAAGGAAAACGGCGAGGAAAAAATGAGGGTGCTGGAGAGGCTGGTAATGCTCCAGATAATGGACCAGCTCTGGGTGGAGCACCTGACGGCGATGGAGCAGGAACGTCTCCAGGCAGGATGGCAAACGTTACGACAAGTGAAGTCCGCTGATGCATATAAGAACGCCGGCTACCGGATGTTTGAAGAATTGAAAGAGAACATCAAGCACGATGTTGCCAGTGCCATCTTCCACGTGAATATTGTCCAGAAGGGCGCCAAAACGCCGGAGTCCCCGATGGCCCAGGCGTCCATTGGCTCCAAGGGAAATGCGAGGCCTAAAACCGCCGCGGGGAGCCGGAAGATAGGCCGCAACGAACCCTGCCCCTGCGGCTCCGGGAAGAAGTACAAGCACTGCTGCGGGAAGTAATCTATCGTGACCGACGACGAACTGGACAGGTTGACACAGGAAATATCCGGGAGTATCAGGCAACTGGCCGACGACCCCGAAAAACCGCTGGACAGGAAGGAGAGGAGGCGTAAGCTGGTACTCCGGGCCCGGCGCGAGGCACTGGACAAGATAAAGGAAGCCAGGGGGAAGGGCAGTTTCAACCAGGAAGTGAAAGCCAGTCTGGAATACGCGTTACTAACCGAGTACGGAGAGAAGAATCTTTTATTATACAGTCTTATGAAAGCACGGCTGTACCTGTGGCGGGCGTTTTGAGGGAGATTGAGCATGACCAACGCTGAAATTTCCCTTATCTTTTCAGACATTGCCGCCATGCTCAGGCTCAAGAAGGACAATATCTTCAAGATACGGGCTTATGAAAAGGTGGCGCGTTCGATTAGCGAGTTAACAGAGCCGGTGGAGAAACTCGTGGCGGAAAATCGGCTGAAAGAAATCCCCGGGGCGGGGGAAGCCATTACCAAAAAACTCACCGAGCTGGTCACCACCGGAAAGCTCGCTTATTACGAAAAACTCATGGCGGAGTTCCCGGAACGTGCCGGTTCAACTCCTCTTTCGGGAGCGGCATGAAGAAGTCGGATAATCCCGTGGTCGCCTCTGAGTCCGCCCTCGCCTCTAATGCCGAAGCTATCAGCTATTTAAAGCAGGCAATTGCCGACGGCAAACACTGGTATCTCGCCCTGCTCGGGGCTATGGGACTCTGGACCAGCGCCGAGGAG
>CAYNDI010000187.1:0-4743 GCA_964395955.1 uncultured Dehalococcoidaceae bacterium | reverse complement strand
GCCGCCGCAGAAAGTCGCGTCCTGCATAAAAGCGCACGGGTAGATATCTCCCAGGGGGTCGATGCAGCAGGTCATCTTACAGGCGCCGCACATATCCAGTCCGAGCTGCCTCTTACCGTCCTGAGAGATAGAGAAAAAAGAGTCGCCGGTGAGAATAGAGGCGTCGCTGTTGAGCCAGGCGGCAAGCTCACTCAGTTGAGACGAGTTTAGTCTCAAAGCTTCCCAGCATTCCCGCGCCCGCCCCGACGGCCGGAACCGCGATACGCGCAGCCTGGCACCGTGAGAAGCCGCCAGTTCTTTCATCCGGCTTAATTGCCTGAAATTAATCGAGGTGACCACGGTATTGATAGAGAGGGGGATATCCCTGCCTGACATTCGTTCTATTCCTTTGATAATCTGGTGGAATGTCCCGCCACCGCGTATGCCGTCGTTGACCTCCGGGGTGGCGCCGTCAAGACTCACCTGGACGTTGACCAGGGGGTTGCCGGTAAAGAGGTCTATTGCCTCGTCGGTGAGGACGGTGCCGTTGGTGCTGACGCAGGTAACGATGCCTTTTTCGTGGATATAGCGGAGCAGGGGCAGGAAATAGTCTTTCAGAAGCGGTTCGCCGCCCCCGAAATTGATTTCGAAGACTTTTAACGCCGCCAGCTGTTCAACGATGCCTTTACACTCGTCGAAGGTCAGTTCGTCGGGAGACTCGCGGCTGCTGGAGGATAGACAGTGGACGCATTTCAGGTTGCATTTACGGGTAATCTCCCAGGTGAGGTTTACCGGCGCGGCAAGCGGCCAGTCAGCGTAATTCATCGGTAATCACCCTGCTTTTGATAAGGCGGCCGGTCAGTCCGGGTAAAGAACGCTCGATAACTTCCGGCGGGGTGCCGGTGCGTTCGGCGATGTCTTCGATAATGCTTTCGGACGTCCAGGAGCCGTCGAAATGCGCCGGAAAAAGCCAGTCGCCGCTCCTGACGAAGCTGACCTTGTGATGGGTCTGCCGGTAGAAAAGCAGGCCCCAGCTTTCCTTCCTTACCTGAACGTTGTCAGCCAGGCGATAAGACACGGACTAATATACCCCGCAAATACCGTCGATGCTCAGCTCTTCGACGACTATTTCTTCGAGGACCTGCGGTTCTTCGGCGGTCTGGCTATCGTTCTCAGAGATTTCTGTTGTTTCTTTATCCATGTTACTGCAACCTTCTTTCCGGTATTGTTTCTAAATCTATTCTACAATGATTGTGATTTTCCCGCCAGTTACTTATTAAAAGTGATTTTCCCCCATCTCCTTGGGTGGTTATCTCAATCTATCCCCCTAGCCCCCTTCCTTTACCAAAGGAAGGGGGGATTTTTACAAATGGAATCCTGCATATTGTTATTTTAGTTAATAAAGGCCAGTGAAGTTCGTGGTGTTAAGGAACGGCCGCCTCCTTTTCCTCCCACCACCGGGAGATTTCAGGTGTTACTTGCCGGGCTAAGCCGTGGATGAAACAGGGCGGCTCGGGTGGGAAAAGATAACAATGAGGGGTGGGGAAAAAAGGAAGAGGGGCTGGGGGTATAGCTGACAGCCAGGGGTCAACCGGGGGCAGGTTTGCCGAGCGAGGCAAGCCAGTGTATAATTAGTCTGGCGGGGCGTAGCGCAGCCTGGTAGCGCGCCGCGTTCGGGACGCGGAGGTCCCCGGTTCAAACCCGGGCGCCCCGACCATCTTATTTCACTCCTTTTTTCGCCTCCTCCCACAAATCATCCAGTTCGTTAAGAGAGAGCTTATCCAGGCTCAGGCCGCGCTGGCGGCATAACCCTTCCATGTAAGAAAAGCGTTTGTAAAATTTACGGTTGGCTTCCCGGAGGGCCGATTCGGAGTCGATTTCCAGCCAGCGGCCGTAATTGACCAGGGTAAACAGCAGGTCGCCGAACTCCCGGGCTTTTTCCTCTGGACTGTCGGCTTCTTTTATTTCCTTTATTTCTTCGATGAGCTTATCAATGACTCCCTCGATATTCTCCCATTCGAAGCCAACCCTGACCGCCCTTCTCGAGATTTCGTAGGCGTAGGCCAGTGCCGGCATATCTTCCGGTACGCCTTCAAGTATAGAAGCACCCCCGGGTCTCTCCTCCCGTTTCAGGGCTTCCCAGTTATGCATCACTTCCTCGGCGGTAGCCGCCTGGCCGGTACCGAAAACGTGGGGGTGACGGTGGATTATCTTGGTGGCGATGCTCTCGATAACATCGGCTATCTCAAAATCTCCGTTATCTCTGGCTATCTGAGCATGCAGCACAATCTGCAAAAGAAGGTCGCCTAGCTCCTCGCAAAGCTCAGCGGAATTAGCGTTATCGAGGGCCTCCAGCACCTCGTAACACTCCGAAAGCAGGTTGGCCCGGAGCGTTTGATGAGTCTGCTGTCGGTCCCAGGGACAGCCATCCGGGGCGCGGAGACGGGCTATTATTTCCACCAGCGTTTTAAAATTCCTCAGGTCTTCCGGCAAAACAGTCATACCTCCATAAATACAGGTCGGTCATATTACTCATATGCGCATATGCGCAATTGCGTTATTATGCTAACAGGGCAGCACCGCTCCGATAAAGTCCCGCTGCCCCCGCAGAAACTCGGCGGCGGACATGACGCGTTTGCCTTCGAGCTGGACTCTGACCACACCCAGAATGCCCTCGCCGGTACCGATGCCCAGTCCACCGTCATGACCGGGCAGATTAACCACCCGCCCGGCGGCAACCGGTACGTCCGCATCGAGAGGCACAGATTCTATAATTTTAAACAGTTTTCCCCTCCATTTGGTGTAACACCCCGGCCAGGGATTAAAAGCGCGGACGCGCCGCCAGATAGTTACCGCCGGCTGACGCCAATCAATCTCCCCGTCTTCTTTGTTAATCTGACCGAAGTAGCTGGCCCCGGCCTCGTCCTGTTCACGCGGTTTTATTTCACCATGCCGCCACCCATCCAGAGCCTCCAGAAGGACACGGGCGCCTATTACAGAAAGCTTTCCCGTCAGCGTTCCGGTAGTATCACCAGAAAGTATGGGAACCGCCGCCGCGGCCAGTACAGGCCCGGTATCCAGCTTTTTTCTGACAAGCTGAATAGTAACCCCGGTGAAATCGTCGCCGGCCAGTATCGCCGCCGCTACCGGTGAAGCACCGCGGTGCCGCGGCAGCAGAGAGAAGTGGACGTTCAGACACTGGTAAGGGGGTATATCCATGACCGATTGTGGTAGAATCTGACCGTACGCACAGATAACGATGACATCGGGTTTATATCCGGCCAGTTCCGCCAGCGCTTCGGGCGACCTGAGGTCGGCCGCCTGTACCACGGGCAGTCCCATCCGCCCGGCAGCTTCCTTAACCGGCGGACTAAACAGGGTACGGCCCCTTCCGGCGGCTCTATCCGGCTGGGTGTAAACTGCCACAACATCGTATCCATTGAGGACAAGAGCCTCCAGGGAGGGTACGGCAAACTCGGGCGAACCCATGAATACTACGCGCAATTTAGGCCTCCAGATGCAAAAATTCTATCATTAATTAAAATTTTCAACAACTTTTTCTATATCAGGCTGACAACCTATGAAAACCGACAAAAATGGCAGGTATCATGAGGTTTTAAGGGGGAAAGGGGATGGTTGTCGGCTCTAAAAATGTTTTGTCAGGTCGGCCATTACGGCCTAAAAGATTTGCCAAGGGATGGCCGACAGGAGTATCCTAGGGGTTGTTCATTTATTAAACATTTGTTAACTTTTTTACGCCACAGAATCCGCCGGGATAGGCGGAAAATCCAGCAATAATGGCAAGAGTGGACTTGTAATTATTATCAGGATGGGGGGTTTTTTTGTCCGCGAGCCGGAAAAGCGGACATTCGAAACGCTTATATGAACTCTACCCGAACCCGCACACCCCAGGAAATCTGGGAGACCGCCCTGGGTGAACTCCAGGTACAGGTCAGTAAGGCGAATTACCGGACCTGGCTGAGAAAGACAGTCGGGTTAAGTTACCAGGACGGGAAGTTCGTTATCGGCGCCCCCAACACTTTCGCGGCGGAGTACCTGGAGAAGAACCAGCGCTCTCTCATCGAAAAAGCCCTCAGCGGCCTGGTCTCGCCTAATGTACAGGTAGTGTTTCAGGTCAACGGAAAGTCACATCTCAACACAACCGATACCGGGGCTACGGTAATGCCAATACCCGAACCTGTTTATACCAGGCTTAATCCGAGTTATATTTTCGATTTCTTCGTTGAGGGCAGCGGCAACCGCCTGGCGCGCGCCGCCGCAATATCCGTAGCCCAGAACCCGGGGCACAGCTATAATCCGCTGTTCATCTACGGCGGAGCAGGTCTGGGCAAGACACACCTGCTGCACGCCATCGGGCAGGCGGCCACCGCCAACCACATCAACGTTATCTGCACCAGCGCCGAGCAGTTCACCAACGAGTTTGTGTCCGCCCTGCGCGAGAAGAACACCGAAGAATTCCGCAATAAATACCGCAGCATCGGCATGCTGCTCATCGATGATATCCAGTTCATCAGCGGCAAGGAACAGACCGAGGAAAGCTTTTTCCATACGTTTAACGAGCTGCATAACACCAACCGTCAGATAGTCATCACCAGCGACTGCCCACCCAAGACGATGCCGCTGCTGGAGGAGCGTTTGCGTTCCCGGTTCGAATGGGGACTGATTGTCGATATCCAGCCGCCGGACTACGAAACACGCCTGGCTATCCTGGAGTCGAAAGCACAACAAAAAGGTGTCAGCATC
>CAYNDI010000186.1:0-4776 GCA_964395955.1 uncultured Dehalococcoidaceae bacterium | reverse complement strand
AGAGTCTTCGGTGATAGTGGCCCTATTTGTGTCCCATTATCGCTGACGGTCTACAGTTTCTTTGTTATGGCATTATCAAGAAATAAGTCAGCTAATGACTTTTAACCTGAGTTCTCCTATACTAATTCCTTGAGCCGGTGGGTTAGATCTATTCTCGTGCCACCATACTCTTTTCACCAGTAGTATTTTTATTGTTAGCATTAACACCGATTTCCTTATTGATTACAGCAATGGTTACCTCTTGGTATAATAGAATCTCTGCCCCACGAAGTTTGTTGACGATTAGTTCAGGAGTATTTCTCTTTTTGGCCATTTATCTCCTCGATTATTGAGATTATTACTAGTATCGTTTTCGAGGGTAAGGTAGTTGTGTATATGATCAAACTGATAATATCTAAAAGACAGGTATAATTAAAAATATCACAAAGGGGAAATTCACAAAGGGGGCAAAGGGAAGTAATAATCAAAGGGAATCAAGGTAAAATACAATCAAGGCTATTAGAATTTCCATCAAAGCTAAAGCTTAAGAGATGAACACGTAAGTATATCGAAGCTAAACAAACACGATAAATATCAATTTACAGGTTCAGTTCTTCCGTCAATGTGTATGATATAATTCTTTCCATTTTTAGCTATCTCATCAAGTTTCTTTATCCAGGTTGGACTATTCTCTCTAGATCGGCGCGATTTATTGGGGATTATCTTGATAGGTGCTATCTGTTTATCATTTGAGTCGAGTAGATTAATTGCATCTCGTAATCTCTTATCAGTTATCGCCAAGTAAACCTGAGTTGTATTGATATTCTCATGTCCCATCAATTCCTGTACGGCTCGTATATCAGCTCCTTTTTCCAACAAGTCAGTACAGAACTTATGACGCAAACTATGGCAATGAAAATTATCTATACCGGCTCTTTTTGCGAAGTCCTTTATCTTCATCCCCAAAGAAACAGGATTCAGTTTAAATACCTTTTCTTCCGGCTTCATATCAGCTATAAATTTATGTAATTTATCAGCGATATCAGGTAGAAGTGGCATCGGCCTATCCTTTTTCCCTTTGCCACTTCTGACAATAAGAAAATCTGAATGAATATCTCTTGCTTCTAAGTTAGCCATCTCCGCTCTTCTTAATCCTGTTCGCCAGCCTAACAAGACTAATAGCGTGTCCCGTAGTATCACCTTTTTATGTGTTTTCTTTTGTTGTATGACACTTATTAGTGCTTCAACATCTTTATCTTCATGATAAGTGGGTAGGGACTTAGGTAGTTTAGCCTTGACATCCAGCTTTTCGCCATACCAGGACATGAAACGCCTCATTTCACCCACGTAGTTATACCAAGTATGTGGTTTTAAACCCTTGTATTGAGCAAGAAAGCTCTTTGCGAGGTCTGGCGAAGGCGGAAAGTCTCCGAGGTAATTTTTAAAGCGTTGTAATAAATTTACGACGTTTTTGAGATTTTTATGGTTCCTAATGCGGAGGATAAGCTCAGTCTCATATCTGGCAAAGAGCTTATCGTTTGTTAAATCCTTTAGCTCCAACCTTCGTCTCCCTTCCGGCCCCAATAATGTTATCAGAAGGTCTCGAAGCGGTAGATTTTCAAGAGAACCTTTAACCTGGTGGAGCCGGGGGGATTCGAACCCCCTACCTTTTGACTGCCAGTCAAACGTTCTCCCAAGTGAACTACGGCCCCATGAATACATTATTAATTTAGCATAGATTCGAAGTAACTGGCAAGCGTGCTGATTCCTGTATAAAATATACAGCTTTTTTATAACCGTTACGTGCTTTTTTATGCTATGTTTATATCAATCATGCTATCATTGAATCAGTTAATCAAGTTGTTCCCCAGCTTGATAATGGCCCAGCAGAAGGGGCCTGGTTAGTCCTCAAGATAATATCTATCTTTTGAGGGTTTTCCCGGCCCCTTCTCTATATATTTAAGAGTAATGCGAATCGTTGCCTGGCGGGGTACAAATAAGCTACAATCAACAAGTACGAATTTCCAAGGGAGGAGGACACGAATGACACTAAAGATACTGTTTCGAATACTCATAGGGGTGACGCTGGTTATAGTTGGCCTATTAAGTATATCGTGCGATAATTCAGAACCGGCTTCGACGCCGATGTCGACTCCGACACCGTCTGCTACCACCCCCACTGCCACTATTCCGCCAAAATCCGCACCGGAGGTAAAGAAAATGCAATGGGATTCACCGCCTAAGATGATGATAGACACCAGTAAAAAGTACACGGCTATTATAGAAACGGAAAAGGGGAATATCGTCATAGAGCTCTTCGCCAAGGACGTTCCCAAAACGGTCAATAATTTCGTCTTTCTCGCCAGGGAAGGCTATTATGACGGCACCACCTTTCACCGGGTATTGCCCGACTTCATGGCGCAGGGCGGTGATCCTACCGGTACGGGTGCCGGAGGTCCGGGCTACCGTTTTGAAGATGAGTTCACCAGCCATACCCATGTGGCCGGAACGTTATCCATGGCAAATTCCGGCGCCAACACCAACGGCTCCCAGTTTTTCATCACCTACGTGCCTACCCACCACCTGGACGGGCACCACACCGTTTT
This sequence comes from uncultured Dehalococcoidaceae bacterium, assembly GCA_964395955.1. Lineage (GTDB taxonomy): Bacteria > Chloroflexota > Dehalococcoidia > Dehalococcoidales > RBG-16-60-22 > CAYVPT01. Next base: position 2,191 of record CAYNDI010000186.1, on the reverse strand, counting down.
CGGTCAGCTCGTGGAAGGCATGGATGTCCTGAAGAATCTCACCCCGCGTGACCCCTCGAAGAATCCGCAGTCTGAGGGCGATAAGATAATAAAGGTAACGGTTACCGAGGAATAGCCTTAAACGTCGATGCCGATAGCCCGGAAGATACTCTTAAGGCCGTAGTAGCCGGCGTAAACGACGGTCATGCACTTGATTATCTTGCCGGCGAGGACGATGAAGATATATTTCTTCAGACCGAAGCGCAGCGCGCCGCAGGCCAGGGCAGCCGGATAGAAAAACGGGTTCACTATCGAAGCTACGATAAACAGGGTCAGAGGCCCGCGGCGTTCCATAAGCCCCAGCATGCGTTCGTAGGCGGCCTGCATCCTACCGGATTTACTGCTGATAGCCCGGCCGGCGCCGTGGCCGGTCATGTAGATGGTCAGCGCGCCGACAAGCTCGCCCAGCGCCGCCGATACTCCCAACAGGGCGACGTGCCACAGGTCCGGCATGGCCGCCCCCAGCGCGAAGACCACCGCCAGCATAGGTACGGGAATGATAATTGTGGCGCCGCCCAGGATGCTGATGACGAAAGCCCCCAGGTAGCCGTAATTTGTCAGCTCCTGTACTTCATCTTGATAGATAATAATTGCCGCCGCCATGAGCACCGTGAGTACCACACCGAGAATACCAAGAACATAGGCCCACCTGACCGCCTTTCGGCTGTCTGACTTGGTTTTGGTGACAGGACTACCAGATTTATCAGCCGCCTGGTCAGCGGAATTTTCTTCTGTCATAATGTGCCTCTATTATACACACATATATATTACTCTGCCACTACCGGGGAAAAAGAAAGAGGGGCGTTAGCCCCTCTTCGAATCCGGAACTGCTGATGGTTCAGGCAGCGGCTTTAGCCGCTGCCTTGGTCTTAAACGTCAGTTCTTTGCCTTCCTTATTAAGGTCTACCTTGATGACGTCGTCTTCTTTGATTTCGCCCTTGAGAAGCTGACTTGACAGCGGATTCTCGATGTACTTCTCGATGACGCGCCGGAGCGGTCGTGCCCCGTAAACCGGGTCGTATCCTTCCCTGGCCAGCCACGATTTCGCCTTGGCCGTCAACTCCAGGCCCAGCTTGCGTTCCGCCAGCCTTTCTTCCAGTTCTTTCACCATCAGGTCGACGATTTTCCGGAGCTGCTCCTCGCTGAGCTCGTGGAAGACGATAATATCGTCCAGCCGGTTGAGGAACTCGGGCCGGAAAGCCTTTTGAATCTCCGTCATGACCTTTTTCTTCATGTCCTCGTAGCTCCGCTTCTCGGCCCCGGCGTCTTTCTTCGAGGTGAAGCCCATCTGGCCTTCCCGCTTGATAAGCTCCACGCCGGCGTTGCTGGTCATGATGACGACGGTGTTCTTGAAGTCCACGGTGCGTCCGTGACCGTCAGTCAGGCGTCCGTCATCCATTATCTGGAGCAGCGTGTTGAATACCTCGGGGTGCGCCTTCTCGATTTCATCGAGCAGGATAACCCGGTAGGGACGCCTTCTCACCGCCTCGGTAAGCTGTCCGCCCTCGTCGTAGCCGACGTATCCGGGCGGCGCGCCGATGAGACGCGATACCGTATGCCTTTCCTGGTACTCGGACATGTCCAGTCGCACCATGGCGTTATCGTCATCGAAGAGGAACCAGGCCAGGGTGCGTACCAGCTCCGTTTTGCCAACGCCCGTCGGGCCCAGGAACATGAAGCTGCCGATGGGTCGCTTGGGGTCTTTAAGCCCGGCGCGGCTCCTGCGGATGGCCTCGGAGATGGCGGATACCGCCTCCTCCTGGTCTATCAGGCGTTCGTGGATACGCTCTTCCATGTGGATGAACTTCTCGGTCTCGCCTTCGAGCATCTGGGTTACCGGGATACCGGTCCAGTTGGATATAAGCTGGGCGATATGCTCGGGGGTTACCTCTTCATTGATTTTTTCTTTCTGGAGCCATTCGCTCTTGGCTTTATTGTACTCCGGTTCCAGTTTCAATCTTTCCGCCTTCAGCTCGGTGGCCTGCTGGTATTCCTGCCGCTGTGAAGAGGCTTCTTCTTCGTTAATCAATTCTTTAATACGTTTTTCCAGTTTCTTCACCTCGGGCGGGGCGCTTTCGCTATCGATGCGCGACTTGCTGGCGGCCTCGTCAATAAGGTCGATGGCTTTGTCCGGCAGCTGCCGGTCGGCGAT
>CAYNDI010000185.1:0-4792 GCA_964395955.1 uncultured Dehalococcoidaceae bacterium | reverse complement strand
GCAATGACAATAGGAATTAAGGTGATTAACCTTCCCTACTCCATCTTTTTAAACGATTTAGCGGGCGCCCCGCAAATGGGGCATTTCTCCGGGGGTTCCCCCGTAACGGTATTGCCGCAGACCTGGCAGACATAGTAGGTGGCATCGGCCGGTTGTTTATCTTCCTTGATGGCTTTTAAAGCCGCCTCAAAATACCCGTAATGGATTTTCTCCACCTTATTCGCCCAGTCGAAAGTGCGTTCGGCCCTCTCGTTTTTCTCTCGCTGGGCAATCTCGATAAAAGTCGGGTACATGCCGGTAAACTCCTGGTGCTCCCCGATGTTAGCCGCCATCAGGTTATCCTTGGTTGTACCGATAGCGTCCATAGCCAGCAGGTGATTGCGGGCGTGCACCGTTTCCGCCTCGGCCACCGCCCGGAAAAGCTTCGCCACCTGGGGATAGCCCTCTTTCTCTGCCTTTTCCGCGAAGAATATATACCGGCGGTTGGCTTTACTCTCCCCGCCGAAAGCTTCCTGCAGATTATTCTCGGTCTTGTAGTCCATATCAATACCCCCTGTACTTTCTAAATATTCAACCAACAGTATACGCTATTTATAAAATCTTTGCTTCCTCAGGAATGCCAGATAATCCGGGCCGGCTTGCGTGTGGGTATTCGCTGATACGCGAACTTGGGATAGCCTACCACTAAAGCGCCGTAAGGCATATACCCTTCTGGTAGACCTACTGCCTTGATCATCGGCTCGAAGGAACCGGCGGAGATATAAAAGTATCCGTCCCAGCAACAGCCCAGTCCCAGGCTTTTAGCCGCAAGGTCGAAATACCCCAGGGCGATAGCGCAGTCCGTGGCCGCCATAGGGTTACCTTTCTCCGCAAAAGTCGTCACCAAAACGGGAGCGTTACGGAGAAAGATATCAAAGCCCATGTCATGCAATCTTAATATACCCTGCATTTCCAAAGCCCAGGGCGTATCACCCTCCGCCATAGAGCGGAACCATTCCACGCCGATAGCTGTTAACTCGCGTAGCCTATCCCTATTATCGATGACCAGCCACTGCACCTCCTGCATGTTATGACCGGTTGGGGAAAAGCGAGCGACATCGATAATCCGTTCGATTTCTTCTCTGGATACCGGTTTGTCCTGGAATTCCCTGATAGACCGCCGGCTCTTGATAAGCTGGGAGACCTGTTTGAAGGAAACCTCCAGCTTTTTATCGATGGGCGGGCATTGTGCCAGCGGTATTTCCTTGTGAGTGATACTACCCGTGGGGCATATCCCGATACAATGACCACAGCGCATGCAAAACTCGTCCGTCCCCGGGATCTGGCGCGGATAATCGCCTTCCTTAGGATAAATCAGCATACCACCGCAGACGAAGGCGCAGGCGTTGCACCTGGTGCACGTTTCTTTATTAATTTCTATTATAGCCATTACGCAATCTCCCTTTTTAATATTCTGTAGAATTCATCCCGCGCGTATTTTTCCAGCCAGGGCTCGTGGCCGCATTTCCCCAGCAGGACGAACCGGAAGTCTTTCAGGGTGCGGGAGAGGGGTTCTTTAACACCTTCGTGAAGATGGGGGTCGTAATCGCCGTGGATAGCCAGCACGGGACACAGAATCTTTTTACCTATCTCCATCAATTCCCCGCTGATTCTCAGCTTTTTAGCTTCCGCCCAGACCCTGCGGTTGATTTCTTCGTTGAACTCCAGAGCTTCGCTTTTTTGTACCGGTAGTGGTGCGTAAGTATCCGCTTTAGCGAACAGAGCGCCGAGCCTGGCCATGGACCTGTTTTTATCTTTATCCCTGCTGGCAGGGTCGTTAATAAATTCTATCAGATTAATGGCTTCAACCCGGTCATCCTCGCTGAGCCGGTTCAATCTGTCAGGCATTATATTATCGGCGTATTTTTCCTCGAAGGGGCCGCTGCCGATCAGGACAAGTTTTTTCACCAGCGAATGGTAGCGGGCGGTGACGATGAAGCTGAGAAAGCCCCCCCAGGAATGGCCGATTAGAATGACGGGGAGGTCACCGTGCTTTTCCAGGACGTCGTGCAGCTCCCGCACCTGGCCTTCAAAGGTGTTTTTTGTTTGCAGTGGTTCGAGGACGCCGGTAAGAGATGAAAGCTCACGGGCGACGGGGGCTACTTCGCCGGGGGCACCGGGACCGCCGTGAACAACGACAACGTTATAAGGCTTCGAGCCATACGTCCTCAGGTTTTTCACAGCGTTTCTGCCAGATACACCTTCATTCCCTGGTCTTTACAGCGAATATATATATCCTCAGCCTGCTTTTTGTTATCAAATATGGTGAAGAGAGTGGGACCGGAGCCGGCGAGGCGGACCTGGGATGCGCCGAGCTTGATGAGGTGCTCTTTATAGACATTCAACTCCGGGAAGTAATCGAAGGCAATGTTTTCGAAGGTGTTGAACAGCAAAGACGGAATGACTTTAATATCTTTATGTATAGCTCTCACCAGTTTTGCGGTAATTTTTCCGTCGGTGAAGTGTTCCTTTTTAAGTCCGGCGTAAAGACGTGCCGTTTTACCCGGCATAACAGGTATATCCGGTACGACCAGCACCGCCCACGTCTCCGGGAGCGGCGGCAGCGGCGTTAATACTTCCCCCCTGCCCTCCGCCAGGGCCGTACCGCTTTTAATAAAGTAAGGGACATCCGAGCCGAGCCGGGCCGCCAGTTCCAGCAACTTTTCCGAGGGCAGGTTCAGTTTCCAGAGTTCGTTAAGACCATTTAATACAGCGGCGGCATCCGAGCTATCACCGCCGAGTCCTGAAAGCAGTGGTATACGCTTTTCTATTTTTATAGCCGCCCCCGAAGTGCTTCCCGTTGCCTCCCGTACCAGCTTCGATGCCTGTGTAACCAGACTCGTTTCCGCCGACCACCCTTCCATATCGCATTCGAATGTAATGTCACGTCCCGTACTGAAGTGCAAGGTATCATAAAGGTCGATAGTCTGGAGAACGCTGCGTATCTCGTGGAAGCCGTCGTCACGCTTCCCCAGTACCTCGAGGGTCAGGTTAATCTTGGCCGGGGCTTTTACCGTAATCACACTACTTCACCACCTGAGAATAGAGACGCCAGAGTCCGACCCATTCTTCAATTTTTAACGTTTCGGCACGTCGCCGGGAGTCGATGTCCGCCTGCCTGAGCAAGGACTGAACGTTATCTTTGGGCAGCTGCAGTCCCAGCGCCAGCGAATTGGCTATCTGCTTGCGGGCGGCGGCAAATCCGGCGCGTACCAGTTTGAAAAATGCCGCTTCATCATCAACATCGTACGGGGAGTGGGGATAGACATCTATTTTGACGACGGCGGAATCTACCTCCGGGGCGGGGTAAAACGAGGCGGCGGGTACTCGGGTAACGATACCCGGTTGACCGTAGAACTGGACGGCGATGCTGAGGACACTGCGCCGGCCGGGCCCGGCACAAATCGCCTCGGCGACCTCCCGCTGTACCATGACCACCATCAATTCCGGCTTAGCCGGCGCCTTGAGGAAATGGCGGAGGACAGGGGAGGTAATATAATAAGGCAGGTTGGCCACGACCTTATAGGAAGTCAGTTCGTCAGGGAAGCCCGGGGCTCTCCCCTGTAACAATTTCGCGGGGCTGGCTCCGAGGACATCCTCATTGAGGACGACGATATTATCGTACGGCAGTGTCTTTGTGAGGATATCAGCCAGACGATTGTCCAGCTCGATGGCAATGACCCAGCCGACACGTTTTGCCAACTCGGCAGTAAGGATACCCAGGCCGGGCCCCACCTCGATAACGGTATCGGCGGGAGTCAGCGCAGCGGCATCAAGGATAGTATCCAGGACTGCTTCATCAATAAGGAAATGCTGCCCCAGGCCCTTCTTTGCCCGGATATTAAAGCGGCGTAGCAGCTTCTTCGTATGAGTCAGAAGCGAGTCAGAATCACTCCGAGAGTCCTTCTCCATAGTAAATACATAGAGGCCGTGCACCTGCCCTCGACTCCGCCTAACGGCTTACCCGGGCCAGCCGGCTCCAGCCAGGCGTACCTGCGGCACCCAGATACAACTATTTACCGCTGCTTCCTCTCGGACCTGACGGGATTCATAGCACTCTGCCGCGCAGGACCCAGCCTTCAACGCCACTTAACGCGGGCAGTCCCACCAGACGCAAGCCTCAAGCCGGAATTCGACCCTGCTATAGCGGATTTCAGGTACAGGGCACCGCTGGCTCCCCATCTAGCACGACCTCACTAAAAATCGTATAGGGTGGGGGGTGTTTTGTCAAGGTGGAAAACTTATCTATTACGACTGGGATTCTATACCTCACCCCCTGCCCCCTCTCCAGCCTGAAACATGGTCAAATACCGGGGTCACTACCGGCTGGAGAGGGGGGTAATATTTGAGAGGGGGCTGGCGCCTCCTCTCGCTACGCACTCCCCTGTGGGAGGGGAGGTATCTTTACTAAGGGCTAAGCAGTTGATGCCGCGAGGGCGGCTTGGGTGGGAAAAGATAACATACGTGGGGGGAGGGGATGGATTCCCGCCTGCGCGGGAATAACAATAAAAAGTCACGGATTGCTTCGCTACGCTCGCAATGACAGAAAGCGAGACAGCCTACCGCCCCGTTTCTAATCGTGACACCAGTGTCATGGGTAGACCGTACCGTACCATTTTATCCTGGGTAGCCCGGATATCATAATCGACGCGGTAAAGCCGCAGCATACGGCCCCCGCTCTCGTAGATAGCGTAGCTGGCGCGCGGGTCGCCGTCCCGCGGCTGTCCCACCCCACCCGGATTGATAATCATCC
>CAYNDI010000184.1:0-4800 GCA_964395955.1 uncultured Dehalococcoidaceae bacterium | reverse complement strand
GGGAAAAGATAAGATAGAATAAAAACAGATGTGGGGCGGAGGGGTGGAAGACATAGTACAGCAACAAAAGGAACAAAGAGGAGAAGAGGTTGCCACAGAAAAAGAAAACCAAAACCAGGCGACGCGAACGTAAAGCGGTACCCACCGGTAAGGCTTACGTTCAGTCCACGTTTAACAACACTATTGTAACCCTTACGGATCCGGAGGGAAATGCTTTAGCCTGGGGCAGCTCCGGTACGGCGGGCTTCAAAGGCTCCCGCAAGGGTACGCCTTACGCCGCCCAGATGGCCGCCCGTGATGCCGCCCGCAAAGCCATGGTGCACGGCTTACGCCAGGTAGATGTTTATATCAAGGGACCTGGCAGCGGCCGCGAGGCCGCGATACGTTCGCTGCAGGGTTCGGGACTTTATATTACCGGCATCAGGGATGTCACGCGCATACCGCACGCCGGTTGCCGCCCTCCTAAAAGGCGGAGAGTATAATATAACGCTGTCATTCTGAGGAGCCAAGCGACGAAGAATCTCGGGGTGAGGCAGTGTTACTAGAATAAAAAGGATAAAGGATTATGGCAAGATACACAGGAGCAGTCTGTCGTTTATGCCGTCGTAGCGGTGAAAAGCTCTTGCTCAAGGGCGCCCGGTGCTTTACGCCGAAATGCGCCGTTGATAAAAGGCCGAAACCACCCGGACAGGGCACCAGCCGCCGCCGCCGCCGGTTCTCCGACCGCGCTCTGCAGCTCCGCGAGAAGCAGAAGGCGCGCTATACCTACGGCACTCTGGAAAAGCAGTTTAAAAAGACCTTCCGGCAGGCGGAGAAACAGACCGGTATCACCGGCGAAAATCTCCTGGTCTTACTGGAGAGACGGCTGGATAACGTGGTCTATCGTCTGGGCTTCGCCGATTCCCGCGCTCAGGCACGCCAGCTGGTGCGTCACGGACATATCCTGCTCAACGGAGTCAAGACCAATATCCCTTCCGCCCTGGTAAAAGAAGGCGATACTATTAGCTGGCGGGAGGTCAGCCAGAAATCAGAATATTATAAGCAGCTCGTTGAGGACATCGAGTCCAAGACCGTCCTCAACTGGCTCAGCCTGGACAAGCAAACCCTGACCGGGCAGATAATATCCTTACCGACACCGGACGAAGTCGACGCCAGGTTCGACGGTAAGGCGGTAATCGAGTACTACTCGCGGTAACGCAACTAAAAGGAGTTAGTTCATTGTCTGGACTATTAGTCCCTAAAATCGAATGTACCGAACAGGCCGAGAACTTCGGGCGATTCGTTGCCGAACCGCTGGAGAAGGGCTTTGGCATTACTCTGGGGAACTCTCTACGTCGCGTCCTCCTCGGCTATCTTCCCGGGGCAGCGGTAACTCAGGTGAGGATTGAAGGTGTCCAGCATGAGTTCACGGTTATCCCCAATACCAAGGAAGATGTCATGGAGTTCCTCCTCAATCTGAAAGAGCTCAGGTTGAAACCGCTCTCGGAACGCAACGGAATGCTGGTACTGGAAGCGGATAAAGAGGGTCCTGTTTACGCCTCGGATATCAAGCCTTCGGCCGATTTTGAGATTGCTAACCCGGAACTCTGTCTCATTACCGTCACCAGCCCTGACGCCAAGCTCTACGTGGAAATGGACGTAGAAGTGGGTACCGGCTTCAGGAGCGCCGAGTCGACCGATAATACCCTGGTAGGCACTATACCGGTTGATGCCATTTTTACGCCCATACGCAAGGTGAATTATACCGTCGAACCCACCCACCTCGGGCGGGAGACCAGCCGCGAGCGACTCTGCCTGGATATATGGACGGATGGAACCATAGCGCCGGTGGATGCCGTCAGTCAGGCCGGCAGTCTATTAATCGAGCAGTTTACTCCCTTCGTTGAATACGTCAGGATTTCCCAGATGAAAGCCGAGGAACGGCTTATCCGCCTGTCCATCCCCGATGAAAAATATAATATGCCCGTAGAGCAGCTGGACCTCTCGGTACGCACTATGAACTGCCTGAGGCGGAGCAACATTGCTACTGTAGGCGAGCTTATCGGCAAGGGCGCCAAAGAGTTGATGAAGCTGCGTAACTTCGGGCAGAAGTCCTACCTGGAAATCGAAGACCGTCTCGCCGCCATAGGGCTATCCCTCAATCCTAAATCCGAAGAAGAAACCGAAGCCGGAGAGGCAGCGGCGGAAGAACCCGGCCTGGATAGCCAGGATACGGAGACAGCGGCGGCAGATACGGAAATTTCCTTAAAAGACTTGAAAGACCTGAAAGATATATTAGGTGAAAGCAGTCCACCTGATGAAGAATAACCATTACACGGAGAACCACAACCATGAGGCATAATATTGCTGGAAGAAGGCTGAGTCGGAGTTCCAGTCACCGGCGGGCACTATACCGGAACCTGGTCACCGACCTGCTGAGATATGAGAAAATCGTCACCACCGAGGCCAAAGCCAAGGAAATACGCGGTATGGCTGAGAAGATGATAACCCTGGGTAAAAAAAGCGGGCTTCACGCCTACCGCCAGGCTCTATCGTTCATCACCGATACCAAGGTTACCGAGAAGGTTTTTTCCGAGCTGGGGCCGAGATATAAAGAACGGCCGGGCGGCTATACCCGCATCGTTAAGCTGGAGCCGAGACTCGGTGACGGTGCGCCGATGGCCCAACTGGAGCTGGTAAAGTAATCCTTCCGACGCATTTAGCTATATGTCATTCCAGCGAAAGCTGGAATCCAGAGGTGAGAAAAGGGGAAGTGGATTCTGGCCTGCGCCAGAATGACGTTATTAAAAAACCTCGATGACCGTACGCGGTCGGTTTGAGGGTGATAATGGCCGCAGACCGGACAACCGGCGCCAGGATTATATTAATCATAGAATACAACGGCGCTAAATACCACGGCTCCCAGTGGCAGGCAAATGCGACGACAATTCAGGGGGAGATAGAAAAAGCGTTGAAAATGCTTACCGGAGAAAAAATACGGATTAAAATAGCCGGCCGTACCGATACCGGCGTACATGCCCGCGGGCAGGTAGCTGCCTTCGATACGGCTGCTACTCTGCCTTTACAGGCGTTTATCGACGGCATGAACCACTATCTGCCGCCGGATATCGCCGTGAAAAAGGCTTATCACGCCGATAACGGGTTCGATGTCCGGCGCCAAGCCGTCAGCCGGGAGTACAAATATTATATTTTGAATAGCCCGACGCGGTCGCCGCTGCGCGACCGTTTCGCCTGCCGGATTGACGGCAACCCGGATATAGAGGCGATGAACCGTGCCTGTCAGGCGCTTATCGGCCGGCATGACTTCGCCTCTTTCATCGCCAGCGCTAATACCGCCCGGCAAAAGCGCACGGTACGCGATGTTTATAAAGCAGAAATAACGCGGGATGGCGACATGCTCATTTTCGAGATGGTCGCCAGTTCGTTTTTACCCCATCAGGTGCGCAATACCATCGGCTCGCTAATCAAGGTGGGACGGGGCAAGATGACCGTCGACGAGTTTTGCGGCATGGTCGCCGCCGCGACACCCGGTCTGGCCGGGCCGATGGCTCCGCCGGAAGGACTCTGCCTGGTGCGGGTGAACTATCCGGTTGACTTTGAGGGAGATGCATCATGAAAACCTATACTGCCAGACCGGCAGATATTAAACGGGCGCATCACGTAATTGATGCCGCCGATAAAACTCTGGGACGGCTTTCCATCCAGATAGCCCGTCTGCTCATGGGTAAGCATAAGCCCATGTACACTCCCACCCAGGATACCGGCGATTTTGTGGTGGTTATCAATGCCGCCAGGGTCCGCGTTACCGGCAGGAAAGCCCAGCAGAAGGTCTATCACCGCCATTCCAATTACCCCGGCGGTTTGAAAAGCATTACACTGGAAAAAATGATGCAGCAGTTCCCGACACGGGCTATCGAGTACGCCGTCAAGGGGATGCTCCCGCACACACGTATGGGCGCGCGGATGTATAAAAAACTCCGGGTCTATGCCGGGGATACTTATCCCAACGCGCCGAAAACCAAAACTGAAAAACCTGAGAAAGCAAAATAAGGGGATTGGGTAGATATGGATAAACAGAGCTATTTTCATGGCACGGGCCGCCGCAAGACAGCCGTAGCGCAGGTCAGGCTGATGACGGGTAACGGTGCCATCATCGTTAACGGCACGCCGATGGAAGAACGTTTCCCCTCCCTGGAGCACCAGCGCGTCATCAACCATCCGTTTCTCGCCACCGAGAGCACCGGCAAGTACAATGCGGTCATTAAGGTACTGGGCGGCGGTGTAACCGGCCAGAGCGCCGCTATCGCTCATGGTATCTCCCGCGCTCTGGTACGCGCCGATGAACGTTACAAGCCGGTCCTGCGCCAGAGCGGACTGCTGACGCGTGACGCCCGCGAAAAAGAACGCAAGAAGCCCGGACTCAAGCGAGCCCGCAAGGCGCCGCAGTACACCAAGCGTTAGAAGAATATCTCAGTCAATATTAAGCGCCGGATTTTCCACGGAACGGTCGGGGGTCCGGCGCTTTTTATTTATTCTCTATACCGTCATTGCGAGCGAAGCGAAGCAATCCGTAACTTTTTTACCTTCATTCCAGCGTAGGCTGGAATCCAGACCCATTCCCCCCTCCCCTCGTGTGTTATCTATTCCCACCCTGGCCGCCCTCGTATCATCAGCGGCTTGCATCGCTAAATCCACCCCTGAAAACAGGGCGTTTAAGAGGGGCGCTAGCCCCTCTTCACATAATTCTCCCCCTCTCCTGTGAAACCTCGTCAGGAGAGGGGGACACAGGGGGTGAGGTAG
>CAYNDI010000183.1:0-4868 GCA_964395955.1 uncultured Dehalococcoidaceae bacterium | reverse complement strand
CAGTCCGATGAACCACAGGGCTTTGAGACGAATCAATCTCGACAGCGCCTGGCGGAGCGGTACTGTACCGGACCCTGAAGTCGAGGATACCAGACCTTCCGGCTCTCTTCCGAAAAATACCCATAGTAAGCCCACCAGCACCGAAACAGCCCCGTAAAAATACATCACGTTCCTCCAGCCGCCCAGAGCCGGTGAGAGTACCGTAGCGCTTATCATCGGGCCCAGCATCAGCCCGAATCCCATGCCCATGGCACCGATACCCATCGCCAGGCCCAGGTTCTGTCCCCTGAACCAGAGACCGATAGCCTTGGTGACGGTAATCGGGATAACCAGCCTGAAGACGCCATTAAGGAAAACGGTAATCGATAGAATGAGGAAGCTGTCTGACAGCCCCCGGAGGGCGCCGGTGACTCCTACCAGGATACAGAAAATACTGAGGACGGGTTTCATGCCGAATTTATCGCTCAGCAGCCCGGCCATGATACTGACAAAGATACCGGCCAGGCTGGCGAAACCCCAGACCGAACCTATCTGTACCAAAGTCAGACCGAGGTCGTCGGAGATTTCCTTGAAGAGAACCGGCATACAGGAAAACGGCACCGCCGAAACGAAGGTCCCGGTAACCGTCGCCAGTGCCATTATGCACCATCGATAACCGGATTGAGGACTTTCTAACATGCAGGCTCCGTTATTCGTGAGAAGGGATAATATAAGCTATTTCACAGTTCCAAAGGTGTAATCATTACTATGTTAGAAATATATTCCGTATCAGCTAAAATACGAGCCCCGAATGATTCGGATAAATGCCCGACACCCGCCATTCATCAGCGTAGATGCCTGTGCGCCCAATTAATAACAGTCCGAGCCTCTCTGCGTGCCTGTTGCGCGGCTACCGGGTTGGCCCGATAGTAGTTACGTAACCAACCCTGCCGGGCACCGAACGGCATTCCGTTAACCTCGCGTGGAAAAGGGTTAATCCGACCGGTCGGGACTTTCCGCGTACCCGTTCTGGTGTAAGGAAACTGCCCCGGAATTCTTGGCCTGTATCCAGGCAACGAAGGCGGGGCATAACGCCGGATGCGTTTCATATAATCGGACCTGAAAACATTACCGATCCCGGGTCCCTTTATGGGCTGTCTCGTGCCGAATTTAGGTGGACCGGACGGTTTCAAACCGCCGAAGGTATGAAAGACACCGGAGTAGCCTCTATTATTCGGGAGCGTCCCGCGATAACCGCTGTTTAGTCGCTGTAACACCCGTTTACCCTGTGCAGCCCTAGCCATATCATTCCATGCTTCTTCAAGCTGAATCTGACGTGTGACATTATGTGGCAGCCCGTGACTTAAGCGATACCTGTACCCGCGACGAATAGAATCCCTGATAGTGTCAAGCGGTTGCCGTCGCACATCGGTTCCTTCACCATTTGTCATATCGTCTTCCCCCTTCCAGAATTTCTTTCCTTTATTTCATTACGTTACTCCCGCGCTGCCCTCCTTTACCCCACCTCCTGCAGGAGTCTCTGTGCCGTAATCGCGGCGATAGCGCCGTCGCCGACCGCCGCCACTACCTGGCGGGGTGAACCGCTGCGGATGTCTCCGGCGGCCAGTATGTAATGCCCTTCCGACTCCATTCTCTCGTTGACAATGACCTGACCGTGGTCATCCAGCGGTATGACGCCGTCAAGATAACCGGTATTCGGGTCGAGGCCGATGTGCACCAGAACACCGTCCACCTTAAGTGTCTCTTTTTTATCGCCAGCCGCCAGTGCGATGGCTTCAACATTATCTTTACCGGTGATAGCTTCTACCACCGCTCCGCAGCGGACTTCTACATTCGATGATGCGGTGATTCTATCCCGGAGGACAGCCGTGGCGGTTAGTTCCGGCATAGCCTCGATGAGAATTACCTTCGCGGCTATTTTCGCCATATACAAGGCCTCGGTGACGCCGGCATCACCGCCGCCGCATACCGCCACCGTCTTATCCGGATAGTGACCGCCGTCGCAAAAAGCGCACTCGAACACTCCCTTCCCTTCCAGTTCCGCTTCGCCGGGGACGCCAAGCTTTTTATTCTTCGAACCCCCGGCGATGATAATGACGCTGGTAGTAAAGCCCTGGCCGCGGGAGCAGCCCACGTAACGCGTACCGGAAAAAACCTCGATGCCGGTAACATCGGCCAGCTCCGTCTGGAGTCCGTATTTCTCCGCCTGCTTGACCATCTCCGAGGCAAGCTGAGCGCCGGCAACGCCGTCGGTAAAGCCGGGATAGTTCTCAATAAGCTCGATATTGCGGATATAACCCCCGGCGGTATCTTTCTCCAGCAGTAACGTCCGGCGTTTAGCCCGGCATAAATAAAGCGCCGCCGTCAGCCCCGCCGGCCCCCCGCCTATAATGACCGCATCCCAGTCGAACATGTAATAATTCCTTTCCGGTCAGTCGATGTCCAGTTCCATGAAACAAACCGTGAAAGGCAGTCGCTCAAACGTCTTCACGGATGTTTCTCTGAAACCCATCCCCTGATACCAGTCCTTCAAAACCGTCTGCTCATTCACAATGGCTATATAAAGCTTCTCAATGCCCTTGTTTTTCACATAATCGATAGTAAAATCCACGAGTTCTTTGCCGCAACCGCCGTGCCGGTACTCCGGCAGCACTGCCAGCCTTTTCATATAGTATTTGCCGTCTTTTTCCTTTTCCACGGCGACAAATCCCGCCGGTACGTCATCGATAAACAGTCCGAAAAACTCCGCTCCCCTGCTCCTGAGCTCGCCGAGTCTCTCCGCGGTGGTAAAAGCGGGATACATCGGGGCGTTATCCAAGTTAATCCCGAGTTCGCCGGCCGCCGTCCCGAATGATTTCCTGATGATATCGGCGTTTGTTTCCAGGCTATCGCCGGTTACTTCCCTGATTGTTCTCTGGACTATCGCCAATCCGGTTACCCCTCGCGTATTAAGGACAGCTAATTAAGAATAACAGACACGTATAGAACGGTCAATTTCCGATGGGATTTATATACCTCACCCCCTTTGTCCCCCTCTCCTTTCGAGGCAAGTTGAAGGAGAGGGGGAAAGATTCTCATGAAATCCACCCTCTGTATCTCCCTCCTTTACAAAAGGAGGGAGACGGGGAAAAGGGCTAATGCCCCCTCCACAGGCTACTCCCCTTGGGGGAGGTGCGGATGAGAACTATGGGAAAAGCCGTTGATGATGCGAGGGCGGCCCGGGTGGGAATAGATACTAAAGAAAATGGTGGGAGGGGATGGTCTACTTATAACCAAACGAAATTATGCCTTGACAGGTTGATGGTTCTCCCTGATAATTGGCAGGTAAACATACGTTGCGGCGAGGAGATACGATGAAAGTACAGAACTACAGGCAGGTAGCCGGTATAAACGCGGCGCCGGGGGTGACCATGAGAGTGGTGGCGGGAACTGACGAGGGAGCGCCGACCTTCGTGATGCGGGTCTTCGAGATAGAGCCGGGGTGCGCGACACCCCACCATACCCACCCCTGGGAGCACGAGATGTTCGTGGTCAAGGGGGAGGGTACACTGAAAAGCGGCAATACGGAAATACCCCTGAAAGAGGGCGACGCCGTCATGGTGCTACCGGGTGAAAAGCACGGCGTTTTCAACACAGGCAAAAGCCTGCTGACGGTGATATGCGTGGTGCCGCTGGTGGACGGCAAGATGCCGGGGACGACAGCAGCAACGGACTAGAGGAAAATAATACATAATAAGGGTAGAAAAATGCTAAACGATTTAATTGCTATTTGCGGTCCCAGCTGTACTCAATGCGACGCATACAAAGCCACACACAGCGGTAACCGGACGGAACTGGAACGCATAGCGGTGGAATGGACCAAAGCCATCGGGCGTACTTTCACTCCGGATGATATCATCTGTGACGGCTGCCGCGTTCCCGGCGGCCGTCTTTCCGCCTACTGCACTACCTGCGAAATCCGTATATGCGCCCAGAACAAGGGCAATATTACCTGCGCTCACTGCGAGGAATGCCCCTGCGACAAGATAGTAGCGCCCCCGGCTCGTGAAGCACTGGCAGCTTTGAAAAAGCATCTTTGAAATAGTAGCTAGTATTAAATCAAATAAAGGGGAGGAAATCAAATGTCTATTGAAGAGAACAAGGCACTGGTAAGGCGATTTTTTAATATCTTGGATAGTGCTCAGGGAGATATAGATAGATTTAAAACCGCGGACTGGGACTCCATTTGCTCTTCCGATTACGTCATCCATTTTACCAACATGGATATGAACCTGGAGCAGTTTATTCAATATAATGCCACCATATTTACCGCCTTCCCGGATATGCGTTTCACTATTGATGACATGATTGCAGAAGGGGATAAGGTAGTAGCCCGATATACTTTAAAGGGTACTTTTAAAAAAGAATATCAGGGTATTGCCCCGACCGGGAAGCAGATTACGGCAAAAGGGGTATCTATAGATAGAATCGTTAAAGGCAGGGATGTAGAAACATGGGACTTCCCCGATATGCTTAGCATTATGACGCAGCTTGGAGCGATTCCCAAGAAATAGATAAATAAATGCCCACTAAAGAAAACAAAGCCCTCGTCCGCCGCGTTATTGAGCTCTGGAACCGGAGAGACCTTGATGCGTTTTTCGAGGTGCTGGCACCGGAATACGTGGAGCACCTGCCCTCCGGTGATGTGTCGCTGCAGCAGCTAAAAAAGTACGCCGGTACCTTTTTCACCGCCTTCCCGGATATCAAAATCACTATCAAGGACATGGTCGCCGAGGGGGACAAGGTGGCGGTGCTGGTGAACTGGAAAGCGACCCATAAAGGTGAGTATATGGGCATCCCCGCGACCGGCAAGAAAATCGATATTGACG
>CAYNDI010000182.1:1044-4875 GCA_964395955.1 uncultured Dehalococcoidaceae bacterium | reverse complement strand
GCCGCCGCAAGCGATGACAGTATTTTTTTCCCCGGCAACCTCGCGGGTAACCTCGATTTCAAGCTCCCGGAAGCCCGTCTCACCCTGCCGACGGAATATTTCAGGGATGGGCTGCCCGGCTTTCTTTTCTATCATCTCATCCAGCTCGATGAACTGTTTATTCAGCTTTTCCGCCAGCCGTCCGCCCACGACCGTTTTCCCCGTCCCCATAAAGCCTATCAGGGCGATGCTAGTCTTCATGACTCTCCAGTATCTTGACGGCTTCTCGCCGCATAAGGTTCAGCGGGGCAGCCTGCCCCGTCCATTTCTCGAAAGCCAGTGCTCCCTGCCAGGCGAGCATATCGATGCCGCCGATTACCTGGCTACCGGCGGCTTTCGCTTCTTTCAGCAGCCTGGTCATCATGGGATTGTAAACAATATCGAAAACGACCAGGCGGCGTCGCAGCAGCCTGGCCGGGACAAGGCTTTTACCGCCGGCGGGGCTCATGCCCACACTGGTGGCGTTCACCAGTATATCAGCCCCTTCCAGCGCCTTCCCCAGCAGCTTTGGTGTAAGCTCCAAGACTCTGACTTCCCGGCCGAGGTCTTCACGGATGAACTGGCCGATTTTCTCCGCCCAGTCCAGTTCCAGCTTACGGTTGAGGATAGTCAGGTGGGCGCCCCTCTCAGCGAGGATATAGCTGATAGCCCGGGAAGCGCCTCCCGCCCCCAGGATAACGGCGTTTTTATCCTTCGGTTCAACCTTCCGCCCCAGCAGAGCCTGGATAAAACCGGTGGCATCGGTGTTATAACCCCGCAGTTCACCGTCTTCGTTCACCACGGTATTCACCGCCCCGATTTTCTCCGCCAGGGGGTCCAGGCTGTCCAAAAAAGGAATAATAGACACCTTATGGGGGATGGTAACGTTAAAGCCTCTGACGTTCAAAGCTTTCAGCCCGGCGACCGCCCGGGGCAGTTCCTCCGGCTTTACCCGAAAAGGGATGTAAGCATAGTCCAGTCCCAGCTTTTTATAAGCGGTGTTGTGCATAACCGGCGACATCGTATGCTCGATAGGGTCGCCGATTAAAGCGCATATTCGTGTTTTACCGGATATATTCATCTAAACATTCCCGCGCTGTTCCTATTTTCTCTTATCGATGACTGCTATATAGCATGAATTATCTGAATCGATAAGCCTGCTGATCTGCCAACCGGTACCGTCCAATATATCTTCCATCTCCTCCGGGGAGACCATCAGATAATCGAACCACGGCGTGGCGTACTCCTGGTATCTTACCCTGAGCCTTAACTGGCCGGCCATCCTGCCCCTTTTCCGGTTCATCTCATGATATTTGAGATGCACGGGAATATCGGTCTTGTATACATCGTTACTCGTGGTGATTATCCTGGCGTTTTCAGAAGTTATGCCGTAGAGTTTTTTCAGCAAACGTTTAGCGCCCTGATAGCTACCGAAAAGCCCGAAATTATTGCCCAGCATGAGAATCGTATCAAAGACGCCCAGCCCGGGGCTGATCTGGCTGATTGACATCACCCCGGCATGTTTAAGTCCTCTTTGTTTACACACTTTAGTGGCTAATGGAGAGTTATCTATGCCTGTCACGTCCAGACCTTTCCTCTGAAGGTAGAGGGAATGCCGGCCGGCGCCGCAGCCGATATCCAGTACCCGGCCCCGGGCGTACCTCATAGCCTTTCTCTCTTCGGGCGGCCATTTACGATATTCCATAAAATATGCGGCTGGCCCGCCGTCAGTCTCGATATAGCCGTCATCTCTTTCAACTATTTCGTGAATGGTGTTGTTTTTCATACCACTCGAGAAGTAATCATACATAGCGCGTCCGAAGGCGTCCCGATTTTCTTTTAGCATAATTCTACCTTTTTAATAGCCGGTATATCTCCCGCATTTCCCCCACGGTTATCTGCCCCTCCGCCGATTCCTTACCGGCTTCGATTGAAGCGTATGTAAAATGCCCTCCTACCAGCGGGCAAAGCACCCTTGATATCTGCCCCACCGCCCCCATAGCGAAGGCAATTACCTTCGTCTGCGGAAAGTCCGAAATAATCTGTAAAACAGCCGTATTATCCGCGAAGCTGCGGGCGGTGGTCACTATCTTGCAGATATCGGCGCCGGCGCTGATTTGACGCCTGATAATGTCTCTCATCTCCTCAACAGGAGGTGTTTCATTGAGGTTATGATAGGAAAGTAAACAGTCGGCGCGTCCTTTCACCTCTGTAATCACTTTCTCCACTCCAGGTGTACTCAGTTCAATATCAATGATACCGGCACCCGGTTCGAGGGTGTCGAAAAGTTCTTTTATTCTATCCGGCTCGCTTCCCGGCCACTTTCCCCCCTCCCCGGCTGTCCTGTTACAGGCTATCCAGGGTTTTTTTAAATGAGCGACGACATCCCGCCAGCCTCCGCCGATTAAGTCGATACGCACCTCAAAAAGGTCGACCTGGGTTTCGACTTTTTTTATGGCGGTGAGGTCATCATTAACGATGGCGGCACATATTCTGGGCTTAACTCCAGCCAACCAGCACCTCCCTCACCTGAACCGGGTCGACCTCATCGCTGATAAAGGCGTCCCCTATCGATTTCAGCAGGACGAACCTGATTTTATCGTTACGTACCTTTTTGTCGTGCTGCATAGCCTGCATGACTGCTTCCTTATCGATTCCCGGCATTTCCGTTGGGAGTCCGGCCTGTTTTATCAGAGCTTCCAGCCGGGCGACCTCACTTTCATCAAGTATCCCCATCAGGCTGGAAATTTTAGCCGCCGCCATCATGCCGATAGCCACCGCCTGGCCGTGTTTGAACCGGAATCCGGAGACCGCTTCGATAGCATGGCCGACGGTATGACCGTAGTTCAGGATACCCCGCAGACCTTCTTCTTTCTCATCCTTTTCGACGATTTCCGCCTTTATCCTGGCTGTCTCCAGCACCATATCCTCGAGGACTTCCGGGTGAAGCTCTCTGGCTTTATCTATATTAATCTCCAGGAATTTAAAGAGGTTATCATTCCTGATAGCGGCGCTCTTGATTATCTCGGCCAGCCCGTTAGCCAGCTCGTTTTCCGGTAGAGTGCTCAAAGTACCGATATCGGCGATGACCATTCTCGGCTGGTAGAACATGCCGATGATGTTTTTCAGCCTGCCGCGGTCGACGGCCGTCTTACCGCCGATGCTGCTGTCCACCATCGCCAGTAACGTCGTCGGCACCTGTATCAGCGGCAGTCCCCGCAGGTAGGTGGCCGCCACGAACCCGGCCAGGTCGCCGATTACCCCCCCGCCCAGCGCCAGAACCGGCGTCGTTCTTTCCGCGTAGGCGTCCGTCAGCTTATCGTAAAGTCCGGTGGCGGTTTCCAGGGATTTCTGTTCCTCCCCCGCCGGTACTTCCATGAGCGTGACCTTGAAGTCGGCATTCTGCAGGCTTCGGTCGAGAACATCGGCGTAAAGCTTTCCCACGGTAGTATCCGTGATGATTACGGCTTTGTCCGAATATTCTCTTTCCCTCAGCCAGAGTCCCACCCGCTCCAGCAGGCTATCCCCGACACGTACCTCATAGCTGTTGCCGCCGAGTTCAACGTTTACTTTTTTCATTTACATAATTTTACCTCGATACGTAGCTGGATGCAATAAGAGAGAGGATGTTAATAACCTCACCCCCTTTAGTTCCTCCTCTCCGTCGACGGAGAGGGGGTTAGAGGGAGAGGTTTGAAGAGCTACGCCGCCTCTCGCTACGCACTCCCCGTTTTCACCCTCAACCAAAAACACACCCCACCGGGGGGGGGGGGTATTAAAAATTGGATTATAAATTTTTGATAAATGGGGGGC
>CAYNDI010000182.1:353-1034 GCA_964395955.1 uncultured Dehalococcoidaceae bacterium | reverse complement strand
TTTCACCCTCACCCTAACCCTCTCCCATCGAGGGAGAGGGGATATTAACTATGGGATTAGCAGTGGATGATACTGGGCGGCCCGGGTGGGAATAGATAATAAACGAGGGGGGGGTTGGGGGAGTAAGAAAGTTAGAAAGTAATCCGTTGCCTCTCAGGAGTGTCAAGCCGTTTACACGAACCCCGTATTTCTGTTAAATTAAAGCGTACAGTTTCTCCGGCGCAGGAGGTGACGTTATGAAAGACGCCTATGCTAAAGCCGGTGTAGACATCAGCGCCAAGAATATCTCCAATAAGCTCATCGGCAGGGTAGCCAGCCGGACATTTCGTCCCGAAGTCCTCAGCGACGTGGGCTTCTTCAACGGCATGTACGAGTTCAAGGGCTACCGGCAGCCGGTACTCGTCTCCAGTACGGACTCCGTGGGCACGAAAATAAAGCTGGCCGTAGCCCTGGGCAAGTATGATACCGTCGGCATCGATATCGTCAATCACTGCGTCAACGATATTTTCACCTGCGGGGCCAGCCCGCTCTTTTTCCTCGACTATATCGGCATCGGCAAGCTGGTGCCGGAGAGGACGGAGGCAATTGTCAGGGGGGTGGCTAAAGCCTGCCGGGAGGTCGATTGCGTGCTTATCGGCGGGGAAACAGCGGAGATGGCCGATATTTACAGCGGCGACGACT
>CAYNDI010000182.1:0-343 GCA_964395955.1 uncultured Dehalococcoidaceae bacterium | reverse complement strand
TTCGATCTGGCCGGCTTCGTCATCGGGGCGGTGGAAAAGGACGAGATTATCGCCGGGAAGAACATCAGGGTGGGGGATGCCGTCCTCGGCCTGCCTTCCAACGGACTGCACACCAACGGCTACAGCCTGGCGCGAAAAATCTTCGGGGATACCAGAGAAGCCCTGTTAAAAAGCTACCCGGAGCTGGACAGGCCGGTTGGGGAGGCGCTTTTGGAGACGCACATCTGCTACTACAACCAGCTAAAGCCGTTATTACCAATTATCAAGGGCATGGCGCATATCACCGGCGGGGGGCTAATCGATAACGTGCCCCGTGTCATTCCGGAAGGACTGGCGGTACGTT
>CAYNDI010000181.1:2612-4928 GCA_964395955.1 uncultured Dehalococcoidaceae bacterium | reverse complement strand
GACTGGTTTTCCGGCAGTTTCGGGGGCAGATCCAAGAAATAGCGCCATACCAGCGGGGGATTCTTAATCGCGGCGGTTGGGCGGGCGGGTATTTCCTCCTCGCGGACGACGGTGAAATACCGGTGCAGGTACAGCTCCGTCTCCTGCTTGTCCCTGATGTCAAGGTACATTATATGGAAAGCGTAGAGTTCAGCGTGCTCCGGGTAGAGGCCGTAGACCGCAAAGCCCCCGCCCAGTCCGTTGCCGCGGTCGTGCATATTGGCGATAGCTTTAATGACGCCTTCGCCGGAAAATCTATTACCGGTCGTATCCATGGCTCCGAAGATGGAGCAGGCGTCAATTACCTTGTCGTCGTTATGGATGTTGTTCAGTTGTATGAGGTTTTTCATGGCTTTTCCTTTCGGGAATAAATACTAGTCTACGATGAAGGCTTCTTCCGGAGTTGCGGCGGGGGTTATCAACGTGACCGCAGCCGTATCCGGTTGAGCCAGGCGTTCCTTCCAGATAAATTCCGGCAGGGAAGCCAGGCCGAAATCATCGGCGACGAGGGCTTGCTTGAAGCCGCTGATGTCCGTTCCGTCCTTCATCAGGTTATAAACGATGCCGGATTTCTCGATATCGCCGGCGAAGATCAGTCCCGCCAGTTTGTCATTTTTGATAATTACCTTCCGATAATTGCCGTTATTCCGGTGGCTCAGGGTCTCGTAGCTGTCATCGGGCGGTGTTGCCAGGCCTGCCGAGACGATATTCACCCCGAAGTATTTCATCGCGTTCATAGCCGTGCCACCCGCGTAATCGGTCGGTCGGCCCGCTATGTTCAGACCGGCGACCCTGCCCCCTTCGTAAGCATTGGGCCAGATGGGCGTCAGCCGGTTTTCATCGAGAACGAAATCAAAGGCCTCGGCGACGTCGCCGCAGGCGTAAATATCGGGTGCGGATGTCATCATATGCCGGTCGACGACGATGCCGCGGTTGGTTCTGATACCGCTCTCCGCGGCCAGTTCCAGGCGCGGCCTTACCCCGATGGCGATGACGACCATCTCGCAATGGATAACGCGTTCGTCATCGAGGGTGACGCTGCTGACCTCGCCGGGTAAATGGCTGTTGATGCTGTTGACCGTATGTCCGGTAATGATAGTAATGCCGGCCTGTTCCAGGGCTGTCGCCTCCATGGCCGATGCCTCTTCATCGAGGATGGTGTTGAGGACCCGGTCTTTCATCTCGATGATAACCACGTTTACCCCACGCCGTGTCAGGGCTTCGGTAACGCTGGTACCGATTAGACCGCCGCCGATGACGATGGCTTTCACCTTGCGCCGGTGCCGGTTCAGGAATTCGTCGATGGCTTTGGCATCGTCGAGCCGGTTAAAGGTAAAGACTCCCTTGAGCTGCGACCCGTCGAGTTCGGGTAAAATAGGTGTTCCGCCGGTGGCCAGCAGGAGCTTCCGCCAGGCCAGCGTCGACCCGTCATCAAGTTTTACGGTACGGGTGTCCGGGTTTACCTGCTCAACTTTTACCCCGAGGAGGGTCCGGATACCGTTTTCCTCGTAGAAATCGGGCTTCCGGTACAGTATCTTCTCGATAGGGCAGGGTTGGGCAAGGTATTCGGATATAAGCGGCCGGGAATAGACCGGGTAGGGCTCATCCGAGATAATAGTGACCGCCCCGGACGTGTCCAGTTCGCGGATAGCCTCGGCGGCGCCGATACCGCCGACCGAGTTGCCGATTATAAGATAATCTGTTGTTTTCATCATCATAACTCTTTCATAATTGGATAAAGAGGGAAATACCCACCCGGTTATTAGGATTGTCCGGCAGGTTGCAGGCTTTCATCCGGCACTTCCGCGTAGTACAGGGCTTCGTTAGGACAGTTCGCCACGCATACCGGTATTTCCTCGTCCTGGCAGAGGTCGCACTTGACCATCTTCTTTCGCGCGGTATCGAGTTTCGGCACGCCCAGCGGGCATACCAGGGCGCAGGTACCGCAGCCGATGCATCGCTCTTCGTCGACGTTTACCAGCGAGGTTGAAATATCGCGGGAAAGCGCGCCGGTAAGACAGGCGCGGATGCACGGAGCATCGGTACAGTGCTGGCAGCGTACCGAAAGAGATACGATACCGCTTTCATCCACGCGGAGCCTGGGCAGCGGCCGCGGACTCTCTTTTTTATAAGCCTTGACCAGGTCTTTGGAGCGGGAATGTTTGAGCCGGCAATAGACCTCGCAAAGGCGGCAGCCGATGCATACCTGTTCGTTAACATATACCTGTTTCATTCTACTTTCCTAATATAACGGAATGCGGTAACCGTTTACCGCAT